>JAJYGR010000266.1:0-6730 GCA_021790655.1 Acidobacteriota bacterium
GGAAGATGTTTGCCATAGGACGGAATGTGACGGCGATACGCGTGGCGGAAGCGGAAGCGCGCAAGGTGGCCGCGCGACTGGAAGCGACGCTGGAAAACATTACCGACGCGTTTTTTACCCTGGACCACAAATGGCGCTTCACCTACATGAACCAGGAGGCTGAGTGGATCCTGCAACGGACGCGCGCCGATCTGCTGGGCAAGGTGATATGGAAGGAACTTCCTGGGTTGGCCGACAGCGCCTTCGGCCAGGGGTATCGCCGGGCGATGGCGGAAAACCGCAAAGTGTCCATCGAAGACCATTACGCGCCGTTTGACGCCTGGTTTGAAGTGGATGCGTATCCTTCAGTCGAGGGGCTGGCGGTGTATTTCCGCGATGTAACGGAGAAGCGTCAGTCTCAGGCGCAGTTGAAGCTGTTGGAAGCGTCTGTCGCGCGGCTGAACGACAGTGTGATGATCATCACGGCCAAATCGCAGGACGATCCAGGACAGCGCATCGTTTTTGTCAACGAAGCGTTCGAGCGTATCACCGGATACAGCCGCGAGGAAGCGCTGGGGAAGACGCCGCGCATGCTGGAAGGTCCCGCGACCCAGCAGGCGGAGGTGGAGCGCATTCGCGAAGCGATGGACCGTTTCGATCATGTCCGCACGGAACTGATCGTGTACACCAAGAGCGGGCAAGAGGTATGGGTGGAAATCGACAGGTCTCCGATAATGGATGCGGCGGGACGCTGCACGCACTGGGTAGCGGTGGCGCGAGATATCACGCGGCGCAAGATTGCGGAACAAGAGATACAGTACCTGGCGTTTTACGACCCGGTGACACGGCTGCCAAACCGCAAGCTGCTGATGGATCGCCTGGAACAGGCGTTTATTCGGGCCGGGCGCGCGGGTCGATGGGGCGCTGCCGTATTCATCGAGCTGGACCACTTCAAACTGGTGAACGATACTTACGGGCACACAGCCGGGGATGAATTTCTGCAAAGGATCAGCCAGCGTATTGTGGAAGAGCTGCGCGCCAGCGACACCGTGGCCCGCTATGGAGGCGACGAGTTTGTGGTGCTGCTGGAAAATCTTGCCGATACCCTGGAAGCAGCCACAGCAGCGGCACTGCATGTGGCGTATAAAATCCGTACACGGCTGGCTGAGGGGGCATCGCTGGAGGTGGGAATGATTACCGCTTCCGCCAGCCAGGGGATTGCTCTTTTTCCGGCATTGGACCAGGCGGATGCGCAGGAAGTATTGCGTCAGGCGGACATTGCCCTCTATCGCAGCAAGGAAATGGGTCGTGACCAGATATGCCTGTTTGAAGCCAGCATGGCATCGGCAATAAGCGAACAACTGGATATCGATCAGGCACTGCGCAACGCGTTGGAACGGAAAGAATTCTCTCTCTATTTGCAGGCAAAGACTGACGCAGCAGGGAAAATCATGGGAGCGGAGGTGCTGCTGCGATGGAAGCATCCGGAGCGCGGCATGGTTTCTCCCGCCATCTTTATACCGCTTGCAGAAGAAAGTGGCGCCATTCTCGCCATAGGAGAATGGGTGTTGCGAGAGGGCTGCAAACTCCTCTCCGAAACCGCATTCCGCAACCTGGACTATTCGTTGTCCATTAATGTAAGCCCTCGGCAGTTGTGCCAGGCAGGGTTTGCGGAGAAAGTAAAAAGCATTCTGGACGAGACGGGAGCTCCGCCTGCCCGACTGACGCTGGAAGTGACCGAAGGCCAGTTTGTTTCGAACATAGAGAGTGTGGTTTCCACCATGATAGAGCTCCGCTCTTTGGGAGTTCGGATTTCTATCGACGACTTTGGCACCGGCTACTCCTGCCTGTTCTATTTACAAAAGCTGCCGCTGGATGAATTGAAGATCGACAAAAGCTTTATTCAATCTGCGCCGAACGACCCAAGCCACGGCGTGCTGATCGACACCATTCTTTCGATTGCCAGTCAACTGGGACTGACTGTGGTTGCCGAAGGGGTTGAGACGGAAGCGCAACTCAACTTTTTAGAAGAGCGCGGCTGTCCGCTATTTCAAGGTTATTATTTTGGGCGACCTATGCTGGCATCGAACTTTCTCGCAACACTCGATGATGAGGCCCCTCTTCGAGACGAGGTCACGACTTAATTTCCCATACAAGGCAAAGCCAAGAAACCATGTGGCGCTTGATCGCAAAGCGTTTACTTTATGACCGCCATGGTGGCCCGGAAGAGCGTTTCAAAGTCCCTGGCAATGTTGGGATCGCGAGCAATGGCAGCCTCAATGCCCTTCTGCGCGGCTGGTCGCTGGTAGCCAAGGTTGACGAGCGCGGAAAGGACATCTTCAGAAACGGGCGTGGCGATGCCAGAGGCGGTTGGGGCACCCAGCTCGTCCAGCTTGTCTTTCAGTTCCAGCACGATCCGCTCGGCAGTCTTCTTGCCCACTCCGGGGATGCGGGTGAGTGTAGCGTGGTCTTGTCCCTGGATGGCAGCGATCAGGCGTTCCGGCGGCAGTCCACTCAGCACCGTCACGGCGAGTTTGGGGCCGATTCCGCTGATGGATAGCAGCTTTTCGAACAATCGCTTTTCCGTCCGACTCATGAATCCAAACAAGGCCAGCGCATCTTCACGCACATGCGTGTAGATCAGCAAGGAGACTTCGTTGCCTTCGGCAGGCAGGGCGGTAAAGGTGGGAATGCTGATGGTGACTTCATAGCCGACACCGGCAGCTTCCACCACAACGTTCTGTGGAGTTTTGGAAAGAAGTCGTCCTCGAAGATGCGCAATCATGCGCCGATTCTAGAGGATTTTTGGTATTCCAGTAAGTTCGGGGCCATGATGTCCGATCCTTTGCGATGGAACTGCAAAGGATCGGCCACCCTGCGAAGGAAATTTCAACGATTGCGGCGGCGATAACGGATGGTAAATTCGGGCCCGTCATTTGGAGGAAAAAGGCGCGCAACATGGTGCAAGCGCTCTGCCAGGGCCTGGGGAGCCAATAGGGGGTATTCGCGCTCTCGCAGCTCGGTATAGTCGAAGTCCACAGTGAGCGACAGCATATAGATGGCGATGGCGTCGGCAAAGGCGGCTTCAAGGTATTCCGTGCGCGCCTTTTCGTCGAGTGCGTGGTCCGGCACGATATTGCTGCGGGCAGCATTCGTTGCAGGAAGGCTGGATGACCCTGCATTGCCGCGGCGAGGACTCCGCTGCGGCGGCTCGGAGGGAGAACCGATGGCTTTGGAGCGCTGGTCCCAGGCGTCCTGACTGGTCTCTCCGCGCACATTGGCCATCGCCTGCGACCAGACCAGGCTGCTAAAACTCTCTGGCACGCCCACAGCATCGACAAAGTGGTGCCCAGTGTTGATATAAAACTCGAAGGCCAGTGCAAAACGGTCCTGCATCAGACGCGTTGAGATAAAGACGCACTCGGCGCCATTGCAGGACACGTTGCGATGACAGATGGCCTGCTCACACCACTCTGTGCTGAAGTCGGGCGCGATCAGCACTTCATTGGAATCGGGGTCCTCTTGCCTGGGGTCTATCTCGCTGGCGTCTCCGAGGGTGAGCGGCACAAAATAATAGGCTTTGCGATGGAGAGCGGCAGCGACCGCGCGCGGCACAGCCAGCACCATTCTCTCCAGGTCTGTGGAAGATAACTGCGTCTCCCCATAACTTGCATAGTGGATCCCGTTGGGTGACTGCTGGAGCGGGGCGAGGCGCGCCACCTCAAGGGCCAGCTTCAATTCGATCTGGGCGATTTGCAGCATAAACCTGTATTCTAGCTGAGGGAAGCGCCTCTCGCCGCCATCAGAAAATAGGAACGGGGAACCAGCATGATACAGGCACATAATCTTTCGACCGGAACATCCGGGACAGCCGCGAATGCGCCTAAACCTGGGGAGGCGACCATTTTCAGCATTCCGATTGGAAGACTGGGACTGTTAAGTAGTTTATTGATGGGCGGGGCCACTGGGTTCATTGCATTTTTAATCACCTTCTTTCTAGCCATTGTAGGGGTCACGATCTACGACTCGGCGACGGGAACTTCGATGCTGAACCTGAACATCAGCTATCGATACATCGCTGCGCCGGTGGGCATTCTGGTGATGGTCGTCAGCATTACGTATTTGGTGACGCTATGGGTCCGCCGCAAATTCGCTGGTAGAGAATAGCGCCTTACCTTTTATGGTTATGGGCATGGTCACCATTCCGCAAGAGGCGCTGCCGGACGGCAGACCGCCGTCGCCAGAGCAGGCGCATCGCTGGTGCCAGCAACTGGAAGAGGGTAACATTCTCTTCTTTCCCAAGACTCCCATTGCATTGTCAGATGAAGATGTTCGTTTTTTGCTGACGCTGGAACAGACCAGTAGCGGCTTGCACAAAAATCTGGCGTATAAGCCTGCGATCGATCATGTTTCTGGAGCCGATGTCAAATGCGCCGATTCGGCAGCGAGCGAACGACTGCATCGCATTTTGCGGGATTATTCCCGGCATGTGACGGAATTCCTGGCAGGATTTTTGCTGCCGTATCAATCGCGCTGGCAGTTGGATTACGGCAGTTTTCGTCCGCAGGAGGAGCAAGGGCGCGATCTGCCGTTGCATCGACGCAATGACCTGATGCATACCGACGCGTTCCCTACACGACCGACACATGGCGCGCGCATCCTGCGATTTTTCAATAATCTTCATCCGAAGAAGACGCGCGACTGGATCACGGGCGAACCATTTCGCGCGCTTGTACCGCAGTTTGCGCCGCAGCGGATCGAGCTGCCACGGGAGCAGAGCACGCTTGCGCGTATGACGGCGAAGGCAGCTTGTGGAGTTGGGTTGGGCCGCGCTATTCCAGCGCTGAAGCGCTCTCCGTATGACGACTTCATGATGCGCTTCCACAATTTTCTCAAAGAGAATGCGGACTATCAGGCGCAGGGAAAACGCGAGGCATGGTTTTTGCCGCCGGGTTCCAGTTGGATGGTCTACACCGACATGGTGCCGCACGCAGTGCTGGCCGGTCAGTATGCGCTGGAGCAGACGTATCTGGTAGCACCCGAAGCGATGGTCGCGCCGGAACATTCGCCGCTTGGGGTGCTGCAGGCTTTGACCAGGGAAAAGCTGGTGTAAGGACGGCTTTTCCTCCCACCCGCAGTATCTCATCCTACTTCATGCTGATCTTGTGCGTCAGAGGCAGGTCTTGCGATGAGCCGCCGACCATGAAGGTGTAGTTGCCAGGCACTAACTTCCAGGCGTCCTGTTGCTCGTTATAGACGGACAAATATAACTGCGGGACCGTGACGGTCACTTGCTTGCTTTCGCCGGGGTTGAGCTTTACTTTGCTCCAGCCGACAAGGCGCTTCGGCGGCTCGTCGGCGGTTGACGGCAGGGCGGCGTAGACTTCGGCAATTTCCGCACCGGCGCGGCTGCCCGTGTTCTTGATCGTGAACGTTACGGTTGTGGTGTCTCCGGCATTCACCGAGAGTCCGGAATAGCTATAGGTCGAGTAGGAAAGACCATAGCCGAAAGGGAACAGCACGGGTTTGTGTTTGGCGTCGTACCATTTGTAGCCTACCAGCAGACCTTCGTCGTAGTTGACGTCAAACGTTGGCTCGGCATGGCCGGACTTTTCGACAGCGGCCTTGCCTAGCGCCCCGGGCGGCGGTATGACGTGTTTCGGATGCGGCAGGTCGGCCTCACTGAGTGGAAAGGTGAGCGGTAGTTTCGCGCTGGGGTTCACATCTCCGAATAGAACGTTCGCGACGGCGTCAGCGCCCTTGCTGCCGCTGAACCATGCTTCCATCACGCCACCTACTTTATCCAGCCAGGGCATCAACACAGGACCGCCGGTTTCCAGCACGACAATGGTGTGAGGATTTGCCGCAGCGACCTGTTCGATCAATGCATCCTGACCGTTGGGCAGCGAAAGGTTGGGAATGTCCATGCCTTCGCTCATCCACTGATGGGCGAAGACGATTGCAACGTCAGATTTTGCGGCAAGTGCGGCGGCAGCGGCAGGGTCCTGGCCCGAATCAAACTGGACGTTGCTACCGGAAGCTTTGGCGCGAACGGCCAGAAGTGGCGATGTGGGGAACCAGACGTGTTGCAGCCATTTGGAAGCGGGACGACCGGGTGGATCGACCTGGGCCGAGCCTCCGCCGGAGATCATGCCAGTATCAGCGTGCGGCCCGATGATGGCGATGGAGTGGATCTTTGTCGTATCGAGCGGCAGAATGTTGTATTCATTCTTGAGCAGCACGATGCTCTGTTCTTCAATGGCGCGCGCTGTATTGAATCCTCCTTCGACATCCACAACGCTTTTCTGTATGGGATAATCGACGATCCCGCTGGCAAACTCTGAACGCAAAATGCGGCGGACATGGTCATCCAGTTGCGGCATGGGGACCTTGCCGGACTGTACGGCATCTTTCAGTTTCTGGCCATAGAAAGCGTCGAGCGGCTCTTCGTTATCGAGACCAGCCGCGGACGCCTTGACGGTGCTGTGGGTCCCGCCCCAGTCGGAGAGGACAAAGCCGGGAAACTTCCAGTCGGTCTTCAATACGTCCGTCAACAGATATTTGTTTTCACAGGAATAATCGCCATTGACCGCATTGTACGCGCACATGACGGCTGCGGGATGACCTACGTCGATGCCGATCTGGAAGGCGAACAGATCGCTCTCGCGCATGGCGCGTTTGGTGATGATGGCGTCGTACTCTTTGCGACCGCTCTCCTGGTCGTTCATGGCGTAGTGTTTGATATCGCCGA
>JAJYGR010000266.1:6740-25512 GCA_021790655.1 Acidobacteriota bacterium
CACTTGATTCTGTTGCCGACCAGGGTGCCGGCAAGGACGGGATCTTCCCCCATGTATTCGAAGGTGCGCCCGTCGCGCGGCTCGCGGGTCAGGTTCACGCCGCCGCCGAGGGTCATGTTATAGCCCTGGGCGCGCAGCTCGCGACCAATCAGAGCGCCGTATTCGCAGGCGGCGTGTGGGTCCCAGCTAGCTGCGGAGCCAACATTGGATGGCAGCGCAGTGGAGTAGCGTCCGTTCATTGCGCTGTCGCGCACGCCATAGGCCGCATCGCTCATCTGGATGATGGGAATGCCCAGGCGCGGCACGCCGAGCACAAAGCCTGCCCCGCCGTTGCCCAGATAGGCATTCGGCTTGGGTTTGCCCCAGCCCGGCATCCCTTCGCCATGGACCAGGTCAATCTTTTCGTCTAGCGTCAGTTGCTTCAGCACCATGTCGGCCCGCTGGTCGGGGGACAGGGTGCGGTCCATCCACGGTTGATTCTGTGCTGGCGTTGCGGCTTGGTTGTGCAGGCGATGCTGTGCCACGGCGGGCGTAATCGCTGCGCATAGCGCAATTGTTGCGAGGAGAGGTAGGCGACGGAATGCATGCATAAGAATTGAGCCGATTCCGATCCTAAATCGATATATGTATGAGCACCAGACCATCATAGTGGCTTCTGGATTGTCGCGACGCATTTTGGGGAAGATTTTCTGACGCTTGCCATGAAGCGTGGATCTGAGAGTCCCAGGTTTCAGAATCGAGGCCTGGGGCACCCAATGAAATGCTTTCTTCGCAAACAAATGCAATGTTGCGTCTTTCTGTACTGGTATTCCGTACTCTTATCGCAACTACTATTTCTCGTTGGAACGGACGCGCGGCCCTGGCGATCTGCTATGCTGGCGAGGCCCAATTTTTCTGGAGGAAATCCCGGTGAACACATTCCACCCTACCCGCAATCATTTTTTCTGGAGGAAATCCCGGTGAACACATTCCATCCTACCCGCAATGGCATCGCGATGTTGACGCTTGCCAGTCTGTCGGTCATCTCGGTCATCAGTATGCCAGCCATGTCGCAAATGAAGCGCGCGAAGTCCATGCAGGGTTCTCGCAGCGCCCAGCCGGTATCGGCTGTAGCGGCACAGCCTGCGAACGAATCCATCGATCTGAACATGTATCAACGCATCATGGACGAGGGATTCAACAACTCGCACGTGATGGACTATGCCAGCGCGCTGGCCGATGATATTGGACCGCGCCTGACTGGTTCTCCCAACATGGCGAAGGCCAACAAATGGACAGTGGACCAGTTGACTGCGATGGGCTGCGTGAATGCGCATCTGGAATCGTGGGGTGAGTTTGGACTGGGATGGCAACAGTTGAATACCTGGGTGCGGATGGTCTCGCCGGACACGGCTGTGTTTATCGCGCAGGCCACGCCGTGGTCGCCCTCCACCAATGGGCCGGTGACGGGCGATGTGGTCCAGGTCAATATCCAGGATGAAAAAGACTTCGCGCAATATAAGGGCAAGCTTGCAGGAAAGATTGCTTTGGTCGGCGAGATGCGCCCTGTGCCTCCGGTGGACAAGCCGCTGTGGACGCGCTACACCGACAAAGAGCTGGAAGAGATGGCGCAATACCCTCCCGCAGGACGTGGTGCTCCGTCGAATCTGCAGAAGCGGTTGCAGGAATATCTGAAGCGCCGTCAGTTGGTCGATAAGATCGTGCAGTTCCTGACAGACGAGCATGTAGCGGCCGTGATTGTTCCCAGCCGCGACGGTAGGGATGGCGGAGGTTCAGGCGGCACGTTTTTTGACGACAATGGCGCGGCGCTCGGCACAGAGCCGTACAACGCCGCGCACCAGGTGAAGGTCCCGGTCGTGGTGATGGCGATTGAAAATTATGGCCGCATGTTCCGGTTGCTGCAGGCGCATGTTCCGGTGAGCGTGCAGATGGACGTGGAAACGAAGTTTACCGGCGACCATGAAAAAGGCTACGACACGGTTGCGGAAATTCCCGGTACCGACCCGACACTGAAAGACCAGATCGTCATGGTGGGCGGCCATCTGGATAGCTGGATTGCAGGCACTGGCGCAACCGACAATGGAGCTGGTTCCATCGTCGCGCTGGAAGTGATGCGTATTTTGAACACGCTGCATGTCCAGCCGCGTCGCACGATCCGCATTGCGCTGTGGAGTGGCGAAGAAGAAGGGCTGTATGGCTCGCGCGGGTATGTGCGCGACCACTTCGGCAGCTTTCCGCTTTCAACCGCGCCGGACCAGATGAAGCTGCCGGAATGGCTGCGCAAGCCAGCCGGGCCGCTGACCATCAAGCCGGAGCAGAAGCTGGTCTCCGGGTACTTCAATCTCGACAATGGCTCGGGCAAGGTGCGCGGCGTATATCTACAGGGCAATGCAGCCGTCGCGCCGATCTTTGCTGCATGGATCGCACCGTTGAAAGGCCTTGGCGTGACGACGCTGACCATGCGCAACACCGGTGGCACCGACCATCTCTCATTCGACGCGGTCGGTATTCCGGGCTTCCAGTTCATTCAGGACCCGCTGGATTATGAGACGCGCACGCACCACTCGAACATGGACGTGTATGAAGAACTGTCGCCCAGCGACCTGAAGCAGGCAGCGGTGGTGGAAGCGATCTTCGTCTACAACACAGCGATGCGCGACCAGATGCTGCCACGGAAACCGCTACCCAAGCCGAAGGCCATGTTCGACTTCAGTGGGCCGAAGCCGCTACCCGGGGTCTTTCCGGATGCGGTACAGCCTGCGCCGGAAAAGAAATAACGTCCTCGATGACGCAGCACGGGCCGCTGGATTGAACTCCAGTGGCCTGTGCTGTTTGGCTGCCCATCCTTTGCGATGAAACTGCAAAGGATGGGGCACCCGAATTTTCCAGGTTGAGCGATCCGGCTTTGCCGGATGCGCGCTTTTGCGATTACCTTTATGGCATGTAGAGAACGCGGAAAGAAACTACTGGACCAAAGGAGTCTGGACGGACGATGGCAATCTCAAGCGTAGACAGTTCCACTGTAGTCGCCGCGGAACCGACGTCGGGCGCAAAAAGTGCGCTGGCCATGGTGATGACTCTGTTTTTCCTCTGGGGTTTCATTACCTGCCTGAATGACATTCTGATCCCGCACCTGAAAAGCGTGTTCACGCTGAACTATGCGGAGGTCATGCTGGTACAGACGTTTTTCTTCTCTGCGTATTTCGTGTTCGCTCTACCGTCCGGCAAAGTGATCGACTGGATCGGCTACAAGCGGACGATGGTGTCTGGCCTGCTGATTATGGCAGTCGGCGCGTTGTGTTTTATTCCTGCGGCCAGCGTCCCCTCATTCCCGCTGTTTCTTGTGGCGCTGGCGATTGTGGCCGCGGGCATGACATTTCTTCAAGTTTCGGCGAACCCCTATGTCATCGTTTTGGGGCCGGCAAAGACGGGTTCCAGCCGACTGAACCTGGCGGGCGCATTCAATTCCTTCGGGACGACGATCGCTCCTTATATAGGGAGCCTGTTCATTCTTGGCACTGTTCCGTTGACTGTGATGCAGTTGCGTCAGTTGTCCCCGCCCGCGTTCCACGCCTATCAACTCCAGCAGGCGGGCGTAGTGAAGTTTCCCTACTTCATCATCGCCGTCATTCTTGTCTCATTTGCTGTCGCGATGGCGCTCTATAAGCTGCCCAAGATCCAGACGTATGACACGCAGGCGGTGCTCGACGCCATCAATGCGCCAACCATCTGGCAGCAGCGTCATTTGCTGCTGGCGGTGGTGGCAATTTTCGTTTACGTGGGCGCAGAGGTCTCCATCGGCAGCTTTCTGGTGAACTATCTCAGTCAGCCTGAGATTGGCAACATGACGGAAAAGACCGCCGCTATCTATGTCACGTTCTATTGGGGCAGCGCCATGATTGGACGGCTCGGCGGCGCAGGAATTACGCAGAAGCTGCGCGCGGGCCCGGTGCTGGGAGTGGCGGCCGTCATTGCCTTCTGCCTGGTCGTGACTTCCATGCTCAGCTTCGGCCATCTGGCGATGTGGAGCCTGATTCTGGTGGGACTTTTCAACTCCATCATGTGGCCGAACATCTTTGCGCTGGGGCTGGCCGAACTGGGGCGGCTGACCAATCAAGGCTCCAGCCTGATGGTGGCGGCCATCATTGGCGGCGCGATTCTGCCGTTGTTGCAGGGGATTGTGGCCGACCACATCGGCATCCATCATGCATTTTTCATCCCCGCGCTGTGCTATGTCTATCTGTGTTTCTTCGGCTTCAAGGGATCGAATGTGAAGGTGTATCGCCGCGCGACCGTATAGTCACCCGTCTCCGCAGTATGCTGGCTCGGGGAGTTGGGTATAGACGCTGAGCTGCTGCGCTCTACGCATCGCTTCGAGCAGCGGCGGTAGCAACTCAGTCGGGGTCCTCTCGTCGGGGCCAGTACTTCGGTCGGCAGTGGATGGAGCCAGATCAAGAACATTCCCTGAGCTGCGCATCGCTGGTCGCGCATGATCGTACTACAAGAATGGCAGGATCATGAGAACGAACTCCACTCCCCAGCGTATAAGTACATGTACCTGGATCATGGCAGAATACAAACAAATCCTTGTGATCCTTGCTAAAAGTATTCTCCATAACATCGGCGTTGTGATCGTGGGATTCGGGTTTGCCTTTCTTGGTAGAAAGCTAGATTTACTCCTGGGTATACCTAGTTTTCAATCTCTGTTTATAACCATTGCGGCATGGCTGCTGCTGGCGCTCGGTTTTCTGATACGGGTGTGGGCGACGTTCGACTTCTACGAACAACGCATGAAGGTGATCTCGCTAGTCCCTCAAAAGAAACTTATTACATCGGGCCCGTATCGTTTCTCCAGGAACCCGCTGTATCTGGGTGGAAATGTATTTATTTTTCTAGGGGCCGTACTGCTCCTTGGCTCGCCAACTGGACTCTTTCTTACCGCCATCAATATCGCGATTGTGGGCATCATGGTCCGGCGAGAAGAAAAACAATTGGAACAGTCCTTTGGCGATGAGTGGATACGCTACAGCAACCAGGTCCGTCGATGGCTCTGACGGGAGCGCTGGGAAGGTGGAGCAGGCATGGTAAAGATTGCGAAGAAGACAAAGCCCGTCTGGGATGGAAAATCCCTCCTAGAGAGATTTTGCGCGAGGAATACATGAAGCCGCTCGGCCTGTGCGTTTATGCGCTGGCGAAAGAGTTGAAGCTGATCCGCCCGCGCCTGAATGACATTATGCTGTAGCGCCGAGATGTCACCGCCGGGTGCCCCGTCCGCCTCGCCCGACACTTTGGGACGACGGCGCAGTTCTGGATGAACATGCAGTCTTCCTACGAGCTAGGCGAGGCGGAGAATGCCATCCGCAAAATAGTCGAGAGCATTGCGCCTCGCCGGAGGAATGCGGCGTAGAGCTTACTTGACGCCAAAGTTGATGGAGACGATGTATTCGCGCGGAGCACCTGGATCGACGAGCGTGTAGCCGCCGAAACTGGTACCGAAGTAGCCCCCGCTAGTGATATAGGCAGTTGGATTGTATTCTCTGTTCAGCAAATTCTCGACGCCCAGCGAGAGCTGGACGGGCGATGCCTGCATACGTGAAGGCACATTGTGGAAGACATGCCCCAACCCATTTAACGTAGCATCCATATTGAAGTTGACTACGCCATAGCCCGGCATACTTTGTGTTGTCGGCGCGGTCGTTACATTGCTAAATAGATACCGCGTTCCTACATACTGCCACCACAGTCCAGGAGTCACCTGAAATACCTTGCTGTTAGACTCGGCAAAAGTAGTCACGCCAAGGTTCGTGGTATATTTCGGCGAGTTCGAGATGGGATAGCTCCCGTAGTTACTAGCTGTACCGTTGGGGACATAGCTAAGGAAATAGTCATGCTGGATAATGCCATTTCCATGTATCTCTAAATGATGGGTTGGAGCGTCATCAAAGTTGACGGACACTCCATTATAGAGAGCGGAGGCGACAGCAATCGTTGAAGGTACATTTGAATTCGCAACGGATGTGATAACCGTTTCATTGGCCAGTTGGTCGCGGAAATAGGTAGCATCCAAAGAGCAAGTTCCAAAAATCGCCGCAGGGCACTTGGTTACCAGAAAGCCAGCTTCAGTATTTGTGCTTTTAACAGCTTTCAAGGTCGCCAGATTTATGCCTTTGGTCGGCAGGTTTGCACCAAACGCTGAGTCGGCAGGGTTCTGATAGGTCAGGGCGGCATTTCCATGCAAGGTAAACCAGTTGGTTACGAGATATTGCGCTCCAACGGAAGGCGAGAAGTGTGAAAAGTTCTTGTGTGCGTCTGGAGCCTGTTCAGGATCATTTGCCGGCGGAGCGTTTGGAAAATCCACGAGTCCTGTATTGTAGTAATCTGTGCGAAACATCTGTTCCGCTGCGCCGGGAGTTATGATGAGCCGTTTGTTGAACAGATCGATGCGGTCCTGGATAAACAGGAAACCATAGTCGTTATACATGTGATCGCTGTTGAAGAATGCCGGGTTGTATCTGCTGGTCCCCTGCGCGGGATTGAAGAGCGCCACGGGATTGCGATAGTCGTCATGCATCCAATAACCGCCTACCGTGACTGCGTCATGCGGGGCCTGAATGTCCACAGAACTTTGCGAGCCTACTGTATTGGAGGCCGGGTCATACCATTCATTGGTTTGTGTGTAATTCGAACCGTAAAAATGGGTTTGCCTGTTATGCAGGCGATAGCCATGCCTGTACCATTCTGAGTTCTTGAACATCATTCTGGGGGACAACGCGAACTGGAGTTTGCTGTAAACGATGTCGCTTTGCGTTTTGATCTGTTTGAACCAAAGCGCCTTCGCCAGCGAGGAGTAGAATCCACTGGTCGGCTGGCTGTAGAGTTGCGCGCCTGCCGGAAGGGGAGAGGTCCCCTGCCTATCCGCGCCAAACAATCCCTGGGTGGTGATTGTATCTCCGTTTACATTGTTAAGCGGAACCAGAGGAACAAAGTTCGGTCGATATTCGGTATTCCGGCCATGGTAATAGCCCATGCTGAAACTCCCACGGTCAAAATAGCGGTCTACCTTGGTGTATGCGGAATAGCCAGATGATGGAGCAGTAAAAGTTGGAATACCTGTAGTTCCGACCCTGAATGTATCATTCGATGCATATCCAGAGGCCAAGATGCCAGACCATCCTTTATACTCTCCAGTTCGAGCGATGAAGTGTTCGATATAAGTGTTGTAGCTGCCGAAATTGGCGCCAAAAGCCACAGCAGGCCCCGGCGTGGACTTAGGCTGAGAAGGCACATAGTTCACCGTACCGCCCAGGCTGTCGAACCAGCGATTGGAGGGCGCACCCGGACCATAATCGACGTTGATATCGGAAATCATGTCCATGATTGGAATCTGGGTTGTCTGCCATGCGCCATTGTTCGAAATCATGTTATTCATAGGGATTCCATCCAATAGGAAGGTGATTCCGTTTCTCAGCACATCACCATTCACGCTGGACCAACCGCCCTTAATACCGCGCACAACCACTTCACTTCGCGCTGTGGCTGCCACGCCACCGTAACCATAGACAAAAACCCCAGGTGCCGCAGTCAAGGCCTGTGCAGCGCTGCCAAACGGGCCGGCCACTTGTTCGATCTCAGCTCTGGAAATGGTCGCCACCGTGACGGATGTTTCTGAAGATCCCGCTGCAGTCACTGTCACCGACTGCGACACGGAGGAGATGTTCATAGTGATCTGAAACGGCAGGCTTTGACCAGCCTGAAGAATTAGACCTTGTTGCGTAAAATCAGCGAATCCAGCCATGCTGGATGCAATGTTGTAGGTGCCGCTCGCTAGACCTGAAAGATCGAAAGTTCCGTCAGGCCCAGTCACAGCACTCGAAGAGGCGCCGGTAGCTGCATTCGTCACGGTTACATGCACACCTGCAATGGGAGTACCGGAAGAACTTGTGACTGTTCCGTGCATACTGGCTGGTGCTGCAGCAGTTGCTACCCGGGCCGATATGCCACAAAACATCAAAATCATGAAGACAACACAAAATCTGCGCAATGAAAGCATGTAGGCTCTCCTGAAGTTAGGGATATAAATTGTTTGGCCTCTAGAACTTTCACTTGAGGGGCTGGCAGAAGCCAGATGAATGACTGGACTCAGCTTCTGCCTAATTACTAGAGAAATGTAATTACAGCCAGGTTATGGCAGGATGAATAGCTGATGACAAAGCCGTCCAAAGCCAATCTACGAAACCTGTGGCTGGTCCTCATTCGCCCTAACCCATCCGCATCCCGTAAAATCATCTGTTTGGTTCGAGCGCGGGTCGCCGAGCATCCAATATCTACCCTTGCAACGGAATGGAGCATCCCTTGGCAGAGACAATTTATGACGTGGCCATCATTGGCGGCGGGCCGGCTGGTTATACGGCGGCCATTCGCGCGGGGCAGTATGGCCTGAAGGTCGCGCTGATTGAGAAGGAAAGCAAGCTGGGCGGGACTTGCCTGCACTGGGGCTGCGTGCCGACCAAGTCTCTGCTGTTCAATGCCGAGGTGTATGACCACCTGAAACATGCCGTCGAGTATGGCATCGAAGGGTTGGGCGAGGGCAAGCTGAACTGGGGAACGATCCAGAAGCGCAAGCAGGGCATCATCGACAAACACGCCAAGGGCCTGGTGTTCCTGATGAAGAAGAACAAGGTGACGACGTTTGAAGGCCACGGACGCCTGACCGGGCCAGCCAAGGACGGCGTGCATTCGGTCGAGGTGTACACCGAGGGCGGCGGCGGCGCGGATGGCGAGCGCAGCCTGATCAAAGCGAAGAATGTGATCGTTGCGACTGGGTCCGACGCCAAGATGCTGCCGGGGCTAGAGCCAGATTCGCGCGTGCTGACGAACATGGAGATCCTGTCGCTGAAGGAGATTCCGAAGTCCATGATTGTGATTGGCGCGGGCGCGGTGGGCGTGGAGTTTGGCTCGATCTTCAAGAGCTTTGGCGCGGAGATTACCATCGTCGAGTACCTGCCGCGACTGGTGCCGAACGAAGATGAAGACGTCAGCAAGGAGTTGGCGCGGGCCTTCCGCAAGCGCGGGATTGAGTCGTTCGTCGGCGCGAAGTTCGAGAAGCTGGAGAAGACCAAGGACGGCGTGAAGGTGACGATCACCGGCTCCGATGGCAAGCAGATGGTGAAGGAAGCGGAAAAGGTGCTGATCGCAGTGGGCCGCGCGCCGCGCACGGAGCATGTTGGGCTGGAGAAGACGAAGATCAAGCCGGACTGCGGATTCATTAAGGTGAACGAGTGGATGCAGACCGAGGAGCCGGGCGTCTACGCGATTGGCGACATTGTTGCCGGGCTGCCGCAGTTGGCGCATGTGGGCGCGATGTGCGGCATGGTCGTCGCGGCGAAGATTGCCGGGAAGTATGCGCGTCCTGTAAAACGCGATCGCATTCCGGCCTGCACGTATTGTGAGCCGCAGATTGGCAGCGTCGGCCTGACGGAAGCCGCCGCGAAGGAAAAGGGCCTAACGGTGAAGGTGGGCAAGTTTCCGTTTACGGCGAACTCGAAGGCGTCGATTGTGGACTCGCACGATGGCTTTGTGAAGATCGTGGCGGACGCGAAGTATGGAGAGATTCTTGGCGTGCATATCATCGGGCCGCAGGCCACGGAGTTGATTGCCGAAGCGGTGACGGCGATTGAGTTGGAAGCGACGGTTGAGGAGATGATGTTCACCATCCACGCGCACCCGACGCTGGCGGAGGCGATGCTGGATGGCTTTGCCTCGGTCGAGGGCATGGCGATCAACGCGTAAGGGCATGTGAGTCAAAGCATAACTTTGCCGTTGGGCAGGCGTATGGTTTATCGTAAGGTGCTGCATTACCGCAGATATGAGCAGCGTATGCCACTGCCGCCTGAAGAGGAGGTTTGGAGATATGGTCAAGCATCACTTTACTCACTTTGTAGTCATTAAGAATGCCGATGATGTCGTCGAGGAGCCAACCCCAATGAAGCGATGGCTATGTAAAAATTCCGCATACATTCCTGCGGGGATGACTTGTCGTACAAATTCACACACATTGCGCCGCGCACTCGAGAAGCAGGGCTGGAAACTTGAGATGCTCTCTGGCAAATTTCTCCTCCATGGGCCGCCAAACGGAGATACGTCATTTCCAGATGATGAAGACGAGGAGCAGGACAGTTTAGAGGATGAAATGGTTATTGAGGCTGCTGGGATAACCTTTGGCCTTGAGCGTGATTTGCAGAAGGCTTTGAGGGCCAACATCGATCAACTGGAGACCGGCCTCAAAATTGTTGGTGAACAAATCAATACCAAGGCTGGGTTTATCGACATTAAAGCCGAAGATGCGAAGGGCAACATCGTGGTCATAGAGCTTAAAGCTGGGACTGCGCAGCCTGAAGCAGTTACCCAAGTTCTGGCCTATATGGGGACCGTTGCTGACGTCGACAAGTTGCCGGTTCGTGGCATACTCGTCGCTGGCGATTTTCATAAGAGAGTCATATTCGCGTCACATGCCATATCTAATCATATCGAGTTAAAAAAATACTCGATTCATTTCAGATTCGACACTATGAAATGAAATTTTCGATGCGCCGTCACCGGGCCGTCTTCTGCATACCGTAACACCCTGATGGGGTTTGGATTAGGATCGAGAGTGCCATGACCTATCGCGTCGTATTGCAACAATCCGAAGAAGGCTACAGCGTTTCCTGCCCCGGTCTGCCGGGCTGTTGGTCGCAAGGCGCGACGGAAACGGAAGCTCTCGACAATATTCGCAGCGCAATCCAGGAGTATCTGGAAGCTGTGGCCGACGTTACACGAGGGCTGGATGTCCGTGTTGTTGAGGTAGCCGCTTCCTGATGGGCAAGTTGCCAGGAATCGCGCATCTACATGCTGTTCGGGCCTTGGAGCGCGCAGGCTTTCAGGTCGTCCGTCAGGGCAAACACATTGTGATGTCCAATGGACAGCGCATCCTCACCATTCCGCGACACAATCCGGTGAATGCGTTCACCATGGCGGGAATTGTTCGCGACGCGGGCCTGACGATTGACCAATTCCGCGACCTGCTCTGATGCTGCTGCATCTCATCCATCTCGGACGCATTGACTATGCGGAGGCGCTGGAGCTCCAGCAGGAGCTTGTCGCGCTGCGCAAGCAGCAGCGCATTGGCGATGTGTTACTCCTGCTGGAACATCCGCCAGTGCTGACGCTGGGCAGAAATGCGCATCGCTCGAACATTCTGGCGAGCGATGTGGAACTGGCGCGGCGTGGCGTCGCGATCCATGAGATCAATCGCGGCGGCGATGTGACGTATCACGGGCCGGGCCAGATTGTCGGCTATCCCATACTCGATCTACGCGGAGAATTTCCTAACAAAAAAGGTCCGCATCTCGGCGTGGTAGAGTATGTCCGCTGTCTGGAAGAAGTGCTCATCCGGACCTGCGCAGAATACGGGGTGCTGACCGGGCGCATCGCTGGCCGCACTGGCGTGTGGACCCTGCCGGGTGGCAGTATTTCAGAGAAGAAGATTGCGGCCATCGGCGTGCATATTTCGCAGGGAGTAACTTCCCATGGATTTGCCTGGAATGTGACGACGGACCTGCGCGATTTTCAACTGATCGTGCCGTGCGGTATTGCCGACTGCGCCGTCACCAGCCTGGAGCATGAGATCGACGAACGTCGATGCGCCATGCCGACGATGGAGCAGGCGATGCACGCGGTGGCGAGGAACTTCGGACGCATGTTCGAAATGCAGGTGCTATGGGCGGAGTCGGTGGAGGCGCTGGCGCAGGATTCCGTTTGACTCTTTCATCCCACATTAGCTTCGCGAACGTGGGGCACCCGACAAAAATTACGTGGGCAGCGGGAATCGCCGTTCCTGATCCTGTCATATAGAATGGTGAGTTTGGTGCAAACAAGCAGGAAATTGCGTCCCATGGCGACCAAGAAAATAGAAGCTCCAACCCCAGCCTCGCCTGAGTCGAAATCGCAGTCCGTCAACGGATCGAAGGCCATGCCTGCACATACAGGCGCTAAGAGCGGTCAGCCCCCGGTAAGCAAAAACCCACATGGCATTCCCGATTGGCGGCTGGAGCAGTTGCCGTTCCATATTGAAAGCGAGTGGGGCGACGGAGAGTATCGCTACAAAATTGTCGGAGATACGTCGG
Source organism: Acidobacteriota bacterium (assembly GCA_021790655.1). Classification (GTDB taxonomy): domain Bacteria; phylum Acidobacteriota; class Terriglobia; order Terriglobales; family Acidobacteriaceae; genus JAKAAZ01. Next base: position 18,905 of record JAJYGR010000266.1, read on the forward strand.
CGCCGGTGCCGCCGCTGCGGCCTTCCAAATATCTCGGCAAAGAGCAGACCATCGAATTGTTTCGTTACATGATCGTCAACCGGCGCATGGAAGCAGCGCTGGAGAGTATGTACAAGCAGTCGCTGGTGATCGGCGATCTGTATCAAAGTCTGGGCCAGGAGGCCTGCTCGGTCGCCGCCGCCTATGCGCTGGACAAGGATGACTGGCTGGGACCGATGATTCGCAATCAAGGCTCGATGATTGTGAAGGGCTATCAGCCGCGGGCCACCATGATGCAGTACATGGGCAAAGGCGATTCGCCGACCAAGGGTAGGGATTCCGGTTCGCACTATGGGGATCCGAAGACGCTGAATGTGGTTGCGCCCATTTCGCACCTGGGGGATTCCATCGGAGTGCTAGCTGGGGTTGCTTTGGGTGCAAGGCTCCAGGGCAAACACGTTGCCTGCCTGGGCTATATCGGCGATGGCGGCCAGTCAACGGGCCCGACCTATGAAGGATTCAACTTTGCGGCGGTGCAGCATTTAGGTGTGGTGCTGGTCGTCGAGCACAACTCCTGGGCCTATTCGACGCCGGTCGAGCTACAGTTCGCCTGCAAGGACCTGGCGGACCGCGCTATTGGCTATGGCGTTCCAGGCGTCATCGTAGATGGCACGGACGCGAACCAGGTATACGACGCGGCGCATGAAGCTGTGCAGCGCGCTCATCGCGGCGAAGGCGCCTCGATCATCGAAGCCAAATTTATGCGCATGAAGAGCCACGCCATGCATGACCCGGCGCAGTACGTTCCGGCCAAGGTCAAAGAGTATTGGAAGCGCCGCGACCCCATCGCCCGGATGGAGCAATATCTGAAAGAAGCTGGCTGGATGACGGAAGCGCAGATTGCGGAGATGCATGCAGAGGTGGAGCGCTTCATCAACGAGGAGCGGGCGGTTGCGGAAGCTGCTCCGATGCCGGGGCCGGAAGATGCGGGAACTGATGTGTACTTCGATAACGCGGTGGACATTCCGGTGAAATATGGAGAGGTGCGGGTCAAGAACGCCAACAAAAATCGCAAGCTGTCGGAATCCAGCGCGCCGGGGCATTATAAGTAGGCATATCCGTAACCGGCATCGTTTTTTATTTGACACAGTTATCGTTGCATTTAGTCGGAAAGCGAATCGAATGGCAACTGTTACGTACCTGGAAGCAATACGGCAGGCAATATGGGAAGAGATGGAGCGCGACAGCCGCGTGTTCGTCATGGGCGAGGATGTTGGCGTGTACGGTGGCGCGTTCAAGGTGACCGAAGGGTTTATCCATAAATTTGGCAAGGAGCGAGTGGTGGATACGCCAATCTCGGAAATGGCGATTGCGAGCGCGGCCTATGGAGCGTCCCTAACGGGTATGCGTCCGGTCGGCGAATTTCAGTTTATGGACTTCATCAGCTCGGCCCACTCGCAAATTGTGCAGATTCTTGCCAAGTCGAACTGGCGCTGGGGCGCTCCGGCACCCCTGGTGTTGCGCGGTCCTTCAGGAGGCGGTGTCAGCGGCGGACCATTCCACTCGCAAAACCCGGAGATGTTTTACGTGCATACTCCAGGGCTGAAGGTCATTGCCCCAGCGACGGCGCGGGATGCGAAGGGCCTGATGAAATCGGCGATCCGCGACAACAATCCGGTACTCTTCTTCGAACATAAATTCCTCTATAGGCGTGTGAAGGAAGAGCTGCCGCTGGAGGATTATACGGTGGAGATTGGCAAAGCGCGAGTGCATCGCGAAGGCCGCCATCTCTCGGTGATTACGTATGCTTCCATGGTGTACGTGGCGCAGGAAGCAGCCGATATCCTGCAAAAAGAAGGCATTGAGCTGGAGATTCTGGACTTGCGCACGCTGCTACCGCTGGATCGCGATGCTATCCGCGCGACGGTCGAGAAGACGAACCGCACGATCGTGCTGCACGAAGATACCAAGACGGGTGGCATCGCAGGTGAGATTGCTGCGATTATCAATGAGGAAGCGTTCGATTCGCTCGACGCGCCCATCGTTCGCATCACAGCGATGGATGCGCCGGTGCCATTTTCACCTCCGCTGGAAAAGGCATTTTTACCCAAAGTGGAAGATGTGGTCCGTGAAGCTCGCCATCTGTTGAAATATTAGGGAGACTGATAATTTAGTGGGGCCGGATGTCAAAAGGGGTCATTCTGAACGGAGGTCGGTCGCTGCGGCGACCTCAGAATGACACACATTATTTTTCGATTGCAGCATCGGTGAGTCCGCTCTAAGACTGTTTCGACGAGCGTCTACGCATCAGACAGGAAATACGAGATCCAGCAGTTTGAATCAGATATGGGAAGGGAACCATGCCAACGAACGTAGTGATGCCGCAGATGGGCGAGTCGATTTTTGAGGGAACGATTACGAAGTGGCTGAAGAAGGCTGGGGACAAAGTGCAGCGTGATGAGCCGTTGTTTGAAATCTCGACGGACAAAGTAGATGCGGAGATTCCTGCGCCCGCGACTGGTGTGCTGACGGAGATCAAGGTTGCCGAAGGCGCCACGGTCGAGATCAATACGGTCGTTGCAGTGATTGGGGATGATTCCGGAACGGGCGCGAAGGGTTCTGCCACAACTGTAGACGCCGCAAAGATGGCCAAGGAAAAGGCAGGCGCGACGGCCCCGGAAAAGGCGAAGGAGCCAGCGCCTACATCCAGTTCTACCAGCAAAAAGACGGACACTGCTTCGCCGGCAGCGGACGGGGACCCCGCGAATGCGGTGAAAGGCGTCAAACCAGTGGCAGGGGCAATCACCACGGGAGGCACGAACGTGGTAATGCCGCAGATGGGCGAGTCGATCTTTGAAGGGACGATTACGAAATGGCTGAAGAAAGCCGGTGACTCGGTACAGCGCGACGAGCCGTTGTTTGAGATTTCCACAGACAAAGTGGATGCTGAGATTCCAGCGCCAGCGTCTGGCGTGTTAACGGAGATCAAAGTCGCGGAAGGCAAGACTGTTGAGATCAATACGGTCGTTGCTGTGATTGGTGGCAGCAGCGCGGGTAGCCCCCCTGTAGCAGCGTCCGTCCCAGCGCCTGCTGGAAAGAAAGCAGTGGCACCGGCAGCGAGTGCTGCTCCGACGGCTTCCGCCAGTGTGACTGCGGGTGAGCGGATTCGCTCTTCGCCGTTGGTCCGGCGCATTGCGAAGGACAACAACCTGGACCTGTCCCAGATCGCCGGTACTGGCATGGGTGGCCGCATCACGAAAGAAGATGCGCTCGGCTATCTGGGCCAGCACGGTAAAGGCGCCGAAGCACCTGCGGCGACAAAAGCGGCACAACTTTCCGCCACGGCGGAGACACCCGCAGTGTCATCACAGGCCGCAAGCGTGCAGTCCATGGCGGCATCCGCAGGAGCGCCGACACCGGGCGACCTGGTCCCGCTCAGCAAGATGCGCGCGATCATTGCGCAGCGCATGGTGGAGTCCAAGCACACCAGCGCGCACGTTCACACCGTTTTCAAGATCGACATGACACGGATTGCACGGCTCCGCGAAAAAGAGAAGTCGAAGTATGAGCAGCGCAACGGGGTCAAGCTGACCTATATGCCGTTCATCGCCAGCGCGGTGGTGGCCTGCCTGCGCAAGATGCCGATCGTCAACGCTTCGATGGAAGGCAACGCAATCCGCTACCACAAGAACATCAACATTGGGATTGCGGTAGCTCTGGACTGGGGTCTGATTGTTCCCGTTGTGAAGCAGGCGGAAGAGCGCAGCTTCCTGGGTATTGCGCGGGACATTGCAGACTTGGCGGCGCGCGCGCGGGCGAAGAAGCTGAAACCGGACGAGGCCTCGGGCGGGACATTTACCATCACCAATCCTGGCATCTTCGGCGAGCAGTTTGGGACGCCGGTCATCAACCAACCAGAGACGGCAATTCTGGGCGTAGGCGGTATGTTCAAGGAACCCACAGTGTTAACGGATGCCGAAGGCAACGACACCATTGCCATCCGAAGTATTATGCGCCTGACATTGGGCTTCGATCATCGGATCATCGATGGCGCCGATGCCGGAAAGTTTATGGCGGAGTTGAAGAAGACGCTGGAAAATTGGAACGAGGACATTGGGTAGGACAGATCCCATCCTTCGCTCGCCGCGGCGAGCGAAGGATGGGGCATCCGACATTTATGTAACTTTTTAAGTTACAATCGCGATTTTGCATCCATAACAAGCCGCACGGCCTCTTCCGCCGTGGTGCCTGTAGCCGAAAGATGGCCCATTTTTCGCCCCGACCTTGGTAGATGTTTCTCGTACAGGTGCAGCCGCACGCCTGGGACGACCAAAGCCTGATCGAAGCGCGGGCCGGTCTCCGTATCTGAATCCAGCCAGACATCGCCGAGCAGGTTGGCGATAGCTGCAGGTTGGATCACCTCGACGTCACCGAGTGGCAGATTGCAGACGGCGCGGATCGCCTGTTCGAACTGACTGGTGGCGCAGGCGCGCTCACTGGCATGATAGCTGTTGTGGGGTCGCGGCGCGAGCTCATTCACCAGCAGGCGACCATCCTTGGCGACGAACATTTCTACTGCGAGCAGTCCTTCGAGTTGAAAATTCTCCGCAATGGCAAGCGCAATTTCGCGGGCCTGCTTCGCGGTTGCCGCAGAGGTGTTGGCTGGAATCGCGCTCCAGACTAGAATCTGCTGCTCGTGATGATTGACCGCCGGAGGATAGACCTTCATTTCTCCGCGTGGCGAGCGGGCGACCATGACGGAGATTTCTAGCGCCAAGTCAATCGCCTGCTCAACGACAACCGGGCGCTCGCCGAGAGACCTCCACGCGGCCTTGATGTCGTCCGCGTTTGCCGGTTCCGCGAAGCCGAGTTTTTCCTGGCTGCGGCCGTCGTAGCCACCATGCGCGCTTTTCACAAAACAACGCCCGCCCAGATCGTGAACAGCGGCGTGCAGTTGCGCCGCATCATAGACGGCGCGATAGTTGCCCAACGGCAGGTTATGCGCCGCCAGCCAGTCCTTTTGCAGAATACGGTCCTGAATGATCGCCAGTATTTTTGAGCCGGGACGAACGGGCGCGTGGCGCTCGGCAGCCTCCAGCGCGGCGATTGAAATCTGCTCGATTTCCAGCGTGACCACATCGCAGCCACGGGCGAGATCGGCTGCGGCGCGCGCATCATTCCAGGCGGCTTCGAAGCAGGCATCGACGACAAAACGCGCCGGACAGGAGGGATCGGGATCGAGCACCTGAATGCGGTAGCCGAGCGAGCGGGCGGCCATCGCCATCATGCGTCCGAGCTGGCCGCCGCCGAGAATGCCAATCGTAGCGCCGGGAAGGATGACCTTTTGCGCGGAATCTGTCGTCACTCCGCTGGCTCCGTTGCAGGAAGCGATTGAGACAGCACTTCTATCTTTCGCGCTTCTCGCCATGCGCACAGGCGGTCGCGCAGCGCTCGGTCCTGCAAGGCGAGAATGGAAATCGCCAGTAGCGCGGCATTGGCCGCGCCGGGCTTGCCGATGGCGAGAGTGCCGACGGGAACGCCTTTCGGCATTTGCACGATGGAAAGCAGTGAATCTACGCCGGCGAGCATGGTCGCCGGGATGGGCACGCCGAGCACGGGCAGATGCGTCTTCGCCGCCAGCATTCCGGGCAAGTGCGCCGCGCCGCCCGCCCCGGCAATCAACACGCGCAGGCCGCGCTCTTCGGCGGAAGCAGCGTACTCGAACAGCCAGTCTGGGGTGCGGTGCGCGGAGACCACGCGGGCCTCATGCGGAACGGAGAATTCATTCAGGATTTCGATGGCGGGCTGCAAGGTCTCATAATCGCTCTTGCTACCCATCACCACGCCGATCAGCGGTGCTCGCTTCATCCGCTGATTATACGATTGGCTGCGCAAAATATAGCGTAGTCTTCCCCTCTTACGATCTACCAGCCGAGGTTGGCGATGAGGCCGCTACGGCCATTTTGTGCTGATCGACTACGTTCTGAGCGGCGGGCGGAGGTTCCTGTGGGGAGTTGCGGTGCACCCGTAGATTGTCCACCGCATAGTCAATGTACTTTGGTTCGAAATGCGGCTTCTGTCCCATGAATCGGCTGGTCGCCATTATTTGGTCGACGATGAACTTCGGTTGATAGGCGGCGAGATTCAAACCCCTTTCTTTTCTGATCTTGTACACGATGGAGTCGAACACCTCATTGGAAAGTTTCAATCCCTGATATTCACATTCCTGCTCAAATATGAGCTTGTAGCGTTCGAGACTGGGCGCGCCAACCTCGATTTTGTAGGGGATACGGCGCAGGAATGCGGGATTCATCAGGTCTTCTGGCTCGAGGTTGGTGGAGAAGATGACCAGTTCTTCGAAGGGCACGGTGAAGCTTTTGCCGGTATGCAGTTTCAGGAAGTCCATGTGGCTTTCCAGAGGCATGATCCAGCGATTGAGCAGGTTTGCCGGGGTCACCAACTGGCGGCCAAAGTCGTCGATGACGAAACAGCCGCCCAGCGCCTTCACATGCAGGGGCGCTTCGTAGTACTTCGCCGTGGCGTCGTATCTCAGGTCAAGCATCTCCAGCGTCAGTTCGCCGCCGGTAATGACGAAGGGCCGACGGCAGGGGACCCAGCGCGCGTCACTT
>JAJYGR010000212.1 GCA_021790655.1 Acidobacteriota bacterium
CAGTTCTTCGGTTTTTCCTTCAGCCGCCAGAAATTCCGCGACACAGACAACTTGCGTAGTATTTTTTCCGACCATGTTCATCTCCCCACCGGAACGCTTTTTAGAGAGAGATAGAGTTCGTATGCCTTTTCCGGTTTTTCGTCTTCATGGACGACAGCGCGCACGGCCTGGATCATCGCCTCCGGAGCATCGCTCTGGAAAATATTGCGGCCCATATCGACCCCGGCGGCACCCTCCTGGATGGCGGCATGGGCCATTTTGAGCGCGTCCAGTTCCGCCAGTTTTTTCCCGCCTGCGATGACCAAAGGGACCGGGCAAGCGGCAGCCACACGAGCGAACCCTTTTTCGCAGTAATAGGTCTTTACAAAGTGCGCACCCATTTCCGCGCAAATCCTTGTAGCCAGGCCGAGATACTTAGCATCCCTTACCAGTTCTTTTCCTACCCCCGTGACGCCCATCGTCGGTATGCCATGACGGTTTCCGGCATCGACAATTTTTACCAGATTGCCGATGGATTCGTGTTCATGTACTCCGCCAATGTAGACCTGGACAGCAAGCGCTGAAGCATTCAGGCGTACAGCATCTTCTATGTCCACGGCGACCAGTTCATTGGACAGTTCCTTCAGAATGCTTTGTCCGCCGGTCGAGCGAAGCACGACAGGCCTGGTCATTCCAGGGGGAATCGAAGTGCGCAGCGCACCTCGCGTGATCATCAGAGCGTCCGCGTAGGCCACCAAGGGAACGACCGTAATATCGATGCGTTCCAGGCCCGTGGTTGGACCCTGGAAATAGCCGTGATCGACAGCCAGCATCACCGTTCTGTTGTCGCGCGGATTGAAGATTCGCGCCAGACGGTTCTGCATTCCCCAGTCGAGCGCGTTGCTTCCTCTCAGTCCGAAAGCTCTACTTTGGTGAGGTGTGTCAAGATGGTAGTTTTTGCCATCCTGTATATCATCGAGGTCTGCCATAGTTAACTTTTCCTTTCCTGTGCGAGGCCTGAAGAAAACCCGCTGAATAACAGCGCAATAGAAACGGCGCCTGCATCGGGACAGCCAAGGGTCTTTTCCTTCAGAAATTTGGCGCGCCCGAACCGCGCGGCAAAATTTTTTGTGGAATCTGCTTCCGTCTGAGTTGCCGTGGCCGCGTCTTCCATCGCTTGCTCGACGTTTTTCCCGCCCGCGGCTGCGGCACGAAATGCGCTGACCGCCGGACACAGGGCATCCATCATGGTTTTGTCTCCTGGCTGGGCGGGGCTTATTTTTGCGACAGCGCGCAGTCCGACCTCAAATGCGTTCGCCAGATCTCTACAATCCATAGAATTCTCGTCGATGGTCACATCTCCCATGCCTTTAAGAAAAGTTCCGAGTAATGCGCTGGAGGCGCCACCATCTACTCCTACTCCCATTACACTCCAGCCGGTATCGCGCAACAGGGTGCTGAGATTATTCGAGGAGTCATGATGTACGGCCTCCTCCATGCATTTCACGACACGCAGCATGGTGGTGCCATGATCGCCATCCCCGGCTACGGAAGCCAATTGCGAAAGATACGAATGCGCCTCGCGGACCTTCATTGCGCCCCCTGCGAACATCTTCGCCAGCTCGTTTTTTGCAATCGCTTCTGTCATTTTGTCACGAAGTAAGGAGCGTTGGATGGCGCATCCCACAGGCGCACCAGTTCAGGGTCCATGCGGGCGATCATGATTTGAAAGCCAGCCTGCTCCTGGGTGGTGATAAATTCGCCGACCGCGCTGCGCACAAGGTTGATCTTTTTGGCCTTCAAAATCCGCGATACTGCACGGAAGAGAATCCACAATTCCATTAGCGTGGTGGACCCAGAGCCGTTGATAATGACCAGCAGTTCTTCACCTGAAGCAATGCCAAGATTTTCCAGAAGCATGTTAAGCATCATGGCTGCGGTCTCATCGGAGCGACGACATCATGGGCGAGCAGGCAGGAGGCAGGCACGCATTTCAAATCGCGGCAAGCAAAATACGCCTATAACGCGCCTGTTTTATATCGGTTGCGAGACAGGAACATGGCTTTTACCGGACAGCCGTGGGATAACTATCTTGGAACCGCTCGAAACGCCATACTTCCCGCAAATCGAATGTCTTCCAGCATGTCTAACAGCCCGATCAAAAAAGTAGGGTGCGCCATGCGTTTCACAGGCTGCGAAAAGAGCCAAGAAGAGGTATCTTTGCAACTTTTGCGCGATAAAGTGCATCAATTAAGTTGACAGTAAGTGACTCAGATGTGATACTAAATACGTTGAGATCAAGGCTAATCCGTCACAAAGAGGGATATCATGGGCAAAATTATTGGAATTGATTTAGGAACTACCAATTCCGTCGTCGCAGTCATGGAAGGCGGAGAGCCGAAAGTGATTCCGAATGAGGAAGGTGGCCGCACCACGCCGTCCGTCGTCGCATTCACGAAGAACGGTGAGCGTCTGGTGGGCCAGGTCGCCAAACGGCAGGCGATCACCAATCCCGACAGTACGATCTATTCGATCAAGCGCTTCATGGGTCGTCGTTTCAATGAAGTGAATGACGAAATGAAGATGGTTCCCTATAAGGTGAAGCAGCAGGGCGACCATGTCGCTGTCGAAGCGCAGGGCAAGGATTACACGCCGCAGGAAATCTCCGGGATGATCCTGCAAAAGCTGAAAAAGGCCGCGGAAGATTACCTTGGGCAGTCGGTGACGGAAGCCGTCATTACGGTTCCCGCGTATTTCAATGACGCGCAGCGTCAGGCGACCAAGGATGCGGGCAAGATCGCAGGTCTGGACGTCAAGCGCATCGTGAATGAGCCGACGGCGGCAGCGCTGGCCTACGGACTCGACAAGAAGAAGGACGAGACCATCGTGGTGTATGACTTTGGCGGCGGAACGTTCGATGTCTCCGTGCTGGAAGTCGGCGAAGGCGTCATCGAAGTAAAATCCACCAATGGCGATACCCACCTGGGCGGCGACAACATCGACCAGCGCATTGTGGAGTGGTTGATTGACGAGTTCAAGAAAAAAGAAGGCTTGAATCTGCGCGACAAGGGCAACGAAATGGCCCTGCAACGCCTGAAAGACGCGGCAGAGAGGGCAAAAATCGAACTCTCCACTGCTGTGGAAACCGAGATCAACCTTCCCTTTGTCACTGCGGACGCAAGCGGGCCGAAGCATCTGGTCGAGAAGCTGACCCGCGCCAAGCTGGAGCAGTTGGTCGATGATCTTCTACAGCGCTCGATTGGCCCGTGCAAACAGGCGATGAAGGACGCTGGGATCGACTCAGGCAAAATTGATGAAGTGGTGTTGGTCGGCGGCCAGACGCGTATGCCGAAGATCCAGCAACTGGTGAAAGAGCTCTTCGGCAAGGAGCCGCATAAGGGCGTCAATCCAGATGAGGTGGTTGCCATTGGAGCCGCGGTGCAGGCTGGCGTGCTTGGCGGGGAAGTAAAAGACCTGCTGCTGCTCGATGTTTCTCCGCTGACTCTGGCGATTGAGACTCTGGGCGGCGTTGCGACTCCGATGATCCCGCGGAACACGACGATTCCTACCAAGAAGACGGAGACGTTTTCGACGGCGGCAGACAGCCAGACCGAGGTGGAAATTCACGTGTTGCAAGGGGAGCGTCCGCTGGCGGCACAGAATCGCACGCTGGGCAAGTTCAAGCTGAGTGGAATTCCACCGGCGCAGCGCGGCGTGCCGCAGATTGAGGTGACGTTCGACATCGACGCGAATGGCATTTTGAATGTGACCGCAAAAGACAACGCCACCGGCAAGGACCAGAAGATCACGATCACATCGTCTTCCGGTCTAAGTAAAGAGGAAGTGGAGCGCATGGCGAAAGATGCCGATGCACACGCGGCGGAAGACAAAGTCAAACGCGAGGAGATCGAAGCGCGCAACCAACTCGACGGACTGGTCTACAACATTGAAAAAATGTTGAAGGATAGTGGCGACAAGGTAGCGGCTGGCGACAAGACGGAAGTGGAAAGCGCGCTGGCTGAGGCAAAGAAAACGCTGGAAGGCTCGCCGAGTCCAACGGAATTGAACACGGCCCGCGAGAAGCTGACGACCGCTTCGCACAAACTGGCGGAGGCCATGTATAAGGCCAATGCCGCTGCGGGCGGAGCCGGAGTTCCCGATGCCGCGCCCCAGGCCGAACAGCCGGAAGCTGAGGCAAAGAAAGATGAAGGCGTAATCGACGCCGAGTATGTAGACGTCGAAGACAAGAAGTAAGCAAGCTGGATTCGCGAATCTGGAAAAGTCGGTGTGAATCCAGCAAGCAGTAACCCAGTATACGGAGGGGCGTCCTGAAAAACAGTGGGACGCCCCTCACGGCTTTATTCACGCAAGGCAACGCTGGGTCAGGAGAAATGATGACGGACACCGTATGGCAATGTGAGCAACTGCGCGCGGGCAAGGTCTACAGCAAGGAGATATTCCAGACGCAGGCGGAAGCGGAAGAATTTGTAGCGAAGATGGCGCGCGTGGCCCCGGACATTTTCTGCCGCATCGAGCCGATCGATGTGGAGAAAGTTTGGAACTGAGTGCTCGTTCATCGAAGGGAGTCATTCTGAACGGAGCGAAGCGAAGTGAAGAATCCAGAGGGTTATAGTTGTTTTCAGCCGGAACACGCTCGAATTGATACTTCGCGACTTTGCACGAATTGAAATTCATACCGCATAATTATTTCCGGATTGCCGACGATTCGGAAGATGACGAGAAACGCGTATCGCGGAAGTAATCCGTAGTTCCTTAGCTGCGACATTCTCTGAAGTGCAATCCCGATTCATTCTGACATAACATTGCGAATACGGTCCCGCGAGAGTCTGGATCGTCTGGCAGCATCTAAATAGGAAAAAGGAGAACGATCCAGATGAGTTATGTACCGGATGCGAAGCGGTATGACGGAGCGCAATTTCGGCAGTGCGGGCGATCCGGCATTGTGCTGCCTCCCGTGTCGCTTGGGCTGTGGCAGAACTTCGGTGGCGTCGACAGTTTCGAGAATGGGCGCGCGATGGTGCGACGGGCCTTCGACCGCGGCGTGACGCACTTCGATTTGGCGAACAACTATGGTCCGCCGTATGGTTCAGCGGAGGAAAATTTCGGACATATTCTCAGGAAGGATTTCCGCGACCATCGCAATGAACTCCTGATCTCCTCAAAAGCGGGATGGGACATGTGGCCCGGCCCTTACGGGGTGGGCGGGTCGCGCAAGTATCTGTTGGCGTCTCTGGATGAAAGCTTGCAGCGCATGGGCCTGGAGTACGTCGATATTTTCTACTCGCACCGGCCCACGATGGATGTGCCTCTGGAAGAAACCATGGGCGCGCTGGCGCAGGCCATTCGGCAAGGGAAGGCTTTGTATGTGGGCATCTCCTCATACAGCGCGGAGCGGACGCGCGAGGCGGCACAGATTTTGAAGAGTGAAGGCGTGCCGTTGCTGATCCATCAGCCGTCGTACTCGATGCTGAACCGCTGGGTAGAAAAGGATTTGCTGGCAACGCTGGAGGAGTTGGGCGCGGGCTGCATTGCGTTTTCTCCGCTAGCCCAGGGACTGCTTACGGACAAATATCTGAACGGGGTGCCGGAGAACTCGCGGGCAAGTGCGGAGGGTTCATTCCAGAAGAATTTTCTGAGCCAGGAGAACCTCAA
>JAJYGR010000135.1:0-23884 GCA_021790655.1 Acidobacteriota bacterium
AGTGCGGCATAGTTTTATGATACACACTAAAAGCACACAAGCGATGTATCATCAAATCCATGAAAGCTGCTCGACGTGCTCATGTCCTGCTACCTCAGCAACTTGTTGTTGAGATCGATGCGATTGTCGGCCCCAGAAGACGCAGCGCGTTTCTCGTGGAAACGGCGCGTGCGGAAATTCGTCGCCGCACGCTGCTGCAATTTCTGGAATCGGACGACCCGGCATGGACGGACAAGGAGCATCCTGAGCTTGCGAAGGGTCCGGCTGCATGGGTTCGCAAGTTGAGGCAAGAGGGGCAGAAGCGCTCCGCAACCATTGAGCGGCACTCTCGACAGCAGAACGCGCGCACGGGCAAGAAGAAGTGAACTTGCTGCTCGATACTACGGTCTTGATCGACGTACTTCGCCATCGGCACGGACGCCGGGAGTTGTTGGCTGAGGCCGTTTGTGACGGCCATACGTTAGCGGCGACAGCAATCAACGTTGCAGAAATCTATGCAGGAATGCGGCCAGCAGAAGCGGCAAGGACCGAGATGTTTCTCGGGGCGCTGGAATGTTATCCAGTGACGGCGGCCATCGCGCGTCGGGCGGGAAGGTTGAAGTGGGAATGGTCGCGGAAGGGTCGGACGCTGGCGCTTGACGATATGCTGATTGCAGCAGCCGCCCTGGAGCACGGACTGACGCTGATGACGGACAATCGAGCGGATTTTCCTATGCCAGAACTTGACCTGTACTCGCTTCCTTAAGTGCCCTCGAATCCGCCGATGCATTTCGTGTTCGCAAATAACTGATTTCCAGTTGTTGTCAGTCGTCCACGGCATGCACCTTCTATAATCCGTGGTTGCATCACAAACTAAGCCACAGGAGTAAACTCGCATGGTTTCCTTGGAAGGCCGCATTGCTTTGGTCACTGGCGCATCGCAGGGGATTGGCCGAGCCTGCGCACTGACGCTCGCAAGGGCAGGGGCGCAGGTTGCGCTCGCAGCGCGCAATACAGGGAAGCTGGCAGAAGTGGCTGCGGAGATTGAAGCTGCCGGGGGCAAAGCTGTGTCGTTCGAGTTGGACCTGGCCAGTGAAGAGTCCATCAAGGCCGCAGCGAAGGCCGTCCTCGCGCACTTCGGCAAAGTGGAAATTCTTGTCAACAATGGCGGCATCACCCGCGACAACCTGATGCTCCGAATGAAACTTGCCGACTGGGACGCGGTGCTGAGCACCAACCTGACCGGGGCATTTCTGCTGACGCAGGCCGTGAGTTCCAGCATGTTGAAGGCGCGCTGGGGTCGCATTATCAACATCACCAGCGTGGTGGGGCGGACAGGCCAGGCCGGACAGTCGAATTATGCGGCCAGCAAAGCGGGACTGATCGGGCTGACCAAGTCTCTGGCGCGCGAACTGGCGTCGCGCAACATCACAGTCAACGCAGTCGCACCCGGGTATATCGCAACGCCCATGACAGCGGTCCTGAATGAGCAGCAACAGAGCGCCATGCTGATGCAAATCCCGCTCGACCGGCCCGGCACGCCCGACGATATCGCGAACGCTGTCGTCTTTCTGGCCTCGGACATGGCCAGCTACATTACAGGTCATGTGCTGGACGTGAATGGCGGGATGTACATGGGTTAGCCTCGGCGCCGATGTCGCCCATCTGTTTCGTGGCGTAAAATTGCGCCGTGTCTTTACCTCATGAAATTGTTGCGTCGAAAACGATGCTGCGCATTGCCTGCTCAAGCGCAAAAAAATCCATCCCAAAGACAAGAAAGGATGTACCCCATGAAACGTATCCGCGCGCTCCTGATTTTGTCCGCCGTTTGTTTCTCACTCGCTAGCGTATTACCGCTGTTTGCGCAGAACAAGGCAGCAACCACGGTGGTTGGCCCCAAGGCCGTGAGCTTTCCCAGCGGCGAAGAAACAGTCCGTGGCGTAATGTACCAGCCGCAGGGTGCTGGACCGTTTCCGGCCATCGTCATCATTCACGAGTGGTGGGGCTTGAATGACTGGGTAAAGCAGCAGGCGCAGATGCTCGCCGAACATGGCTACGTCACGCTGGCCGTCGATCTTTACCGCGGCCAGATGGCGAACGACCCGGAGATGGCGCATGAACTGATGCGCGCCCTGCCGCAAGACCGTGGCGTGCAATATCTTCAATCTTCAGTGGCGTATTTGAAGGCGCAGAAAAATGTGATGCCGGACCGGATCGGCGCAGCGGGTTGGTGCATGGGCGGTGGTTTTGCCTTGCAGCTTGCCATTGCGGAGCCGTCCCTGCGGGCCGTCGCCATCAATTATGGCGCGCTCGATACGTCCCCCACTCAGTTGATGAAAATTCATGCAGCAGTGCTGGGAAATTTTGGCGCGCTCGATCGCGGAATCACGCCGCAGGATGTTCAGGCCTTTGCCGCGGAAATGAAAAAACTGGGCCACCCGGTCGACGTTAAGGAGTATTCCGACGCCGGACACGCCTTCCAGAATCCCAATAACAAGACAGGTTATCGCGCGGCAGATACCGCAGACGCCGATCAACGCATGTTTACCTTCTTCGCACGTACCCTGAAGCATTGAACGGACCCAATACAAGTAGCCCGGGCGAATTGCTTATACCGTCGAGCCTGATTTTCTATCAATCAGAGACCTTTCTTCTGTTTTCAACATAATTTTTCTTGCTTGCCAGGCCACGGATATGTTAACTACATAAGCAACACTAAACTAAAATGGAGCACGGGGAGATTCCATGGAAGCAATCAAAATCGGCACCACGATTCGGGGCGTCCGCTTGCAGAAGGGCATGTCGCAAGGAGACATTGAAAAACGCACCGGACTGTTGCGCTGCTATTTATCGCGTGTGGAAAACGGACATACGATCCCATCGCTTGACACACTTTATAAAATTGCCGGCGCTTTGGACGTTCCCCTGGCGCATTTTTTTGCGGAAAATGCCTTGAGCTACGAAATGCCGAGCCAGCGATTCAGCGACGATGAACTGCGCTTTTTGACGCAGATCCGGCGCTACTCGGCCAGCCTGAATGAGAGTGACCGCAAGCTATTGCTCGCGATGGTGAAGAAGTTCGCCGGCGCGGAGAGCAATTAAGCAGGTTCACTGTTGCAACAGGTTTACGTCTTCCAGAAGCGGACGATCCCGTAGGCCAACAGGACCAGGATTCCAGCAACAGCAGAAAATACCACGCGCTGTCGGCTAAAGTAAGGCGCGCGTCCTGTTCCCAGCACGGGCGCCAGCGGCACGCCCATCGCAAGCCCGGAGAGAAATCCTCCCAGATGGGCCATGTTGTCGATCTTAATGCCGCCAGAGTAAAGCAGCGTGGATGCGCCAATCGCGAGATTGATCGCAGCAAAGTAAATCACGCTGCGACGAAGTCGGCGCAGTTCTGCGCGAGGAAAGGGCAGATGCGGAGAGTTCAGCAACAAAATCAGAACCCCTGCGATGCCGAAGACAGCTCCCGAAGCGCCCGCGCCAACAATTCCAGGATTTACGCCTGAACTAAGCAGGTTCCCGGCAACTCCAGTAAGCACATAGACTGCGAAGATACCAAATCCACCCAGCAGCGGCTCCCCCAGCAGCCCCAGGTTCCACAGACACCACATATTCGTGCCAATGTGGATGATGCCGACATGAACAAAAGTCGCAGTCAGCAGACGCCACCATTGACCATAGAGAATTTCATTGGCGCCTCGATTGGCGCCCCAATGCAGAATCTGCTCCGCAGTCGGCGCCCACCAGGAGACGCCGCGCAGTGTCATCAGCAGGTACACGGCAACGTTGATGCCGATCAGAATGTATGTGGCGGGCGCATAAGACCAGCCCAGCAGCAAACGCGACTTCGTCTGTGGAGCGGGACGTGCTCCGGTATAGTAACCAGACTCAAGGTCATAGTCGGACTGGCGATCATGTCCAACGTTCCCCCCTGGCGGCGCAGGGGGCAGAATCTCTACTCCACTATTGCTTCTGTTATTGCGGCTGATCAGGTCAAACTCCCTTGCAGTGGTACTTCTACTACATAAACTACTGGGCATCACGATAGAACACAATCCGGTTCGCGCTGAAGATGTTAAAAAATCCGATAAAGTTACCCATTTATTGCCACCCGCATGGAATGATGTCGATTGATTCAACGTCCGATGCATTAAACTTAGACTTCGATTCCATCTCATCCAAGACAAAGAGTGTACCCCGCATGAAGCAGATTCGACGTGCACTGTTAAGCGTCACAGATAAATCGGGCGTAGTCGATCTGGCGCTCGCCCTGCAACAGCATGGAGCGGAGTTGGTCTCCACCGGCGGAACGGCGCGCGCGCTGCGCGAGGCCGGGCTTACAGTGCTGGACATTTCCGACCTGACCGGATTTCCCGAGATGCTCGATGGCCGCGTCAAGACACTCCACCCGAAAGTGCATGGAGGCATTCTGCATGTCCGGACCAATCCTGAGCATCAGGAAGCAGTTGCCGCCCATGATATTCAGCCCATCGATATGGTTGT
The DNA here is from genome assembly GCA_021790655.1 of Acidobacteriota bacterium. Classification (GTDB taxonomy): domain Bacteria; phylum Acidobacteriota; class Terriglobia; order Terriglobales; family Acidobacteriaceae; genus JAKAAZ01. The sequence continues at coordinate 4,486 of JAJYGR010000135.1, forward strand.
GGTGAACCTGTACGCGTTTGAAGCGACGTTGCGCAAGCCGGGAGTCCGCTTTGCGGAAATGATTGAGAACATCGATATTGGCGGGCCTTCGATGGTGCGCTCGGCAGCCAAGAACTTTGAAGATGTGGCCGTCGTGACCGCACCGTCGGACTATGCCGCGCTGATCGAGGAACTGCGCGCGAATGAAGGTAAACTCAGCCGCGCCACCCGCTGGCGGCTTGCACAGAAGGCATTTGCCTTGACCGCGGCATACGACCTCTCGATTGCGAACGCGCTGGAAGTGTTGCCTGCACTGCCAGCCGAGGACGCTCCGGTGGCGCTTCCCAATCCGGAAGACCAGCCTTTTCCCGCCACGCTGCGACTGTCCTATCCGCAGGTGATGCCGCTGCGGTATGGAGAAAACCCGCATCAGCACGCGGCGCTGTATACCGACGGCAGCGGAACTGGGATCGCCGGGCTGCGCCAATTGCAGGGCAAAGAATTGAGCTATAACAACCTCGTCGATATGGACGCATGCTGGGAGCTGGCGCAGGAGTTCAGCGAGCCAGCCGTCGCCATCATCAAGCACACCAACCCGTGCGGCGCTGCCACCGGCAGCTCGATTCTGGAGGCGTACCACAAGGCGCTGGCGTCCGATCCCGTCTCTGCCTTCGGCGCGGTCATCGGCATCAATCGCGAAGTCGATGGAGAAGCGGCGGCGGAGATTGCCAAGCTATTTGTCGAAGCCATCGTTGCGCCCGCATTCAGCGCGCAGGCCAAAAAAATCTTCGCCGCTAAAAAGAACCTTCGGCTGGTGGAGGTCCTTCCTTGCGAGACTGCTCGCGAGTTGAAGCAGATTTCCGGGGGTCTGTTGATGCAGGACGTTGACCATGGCCGAATTGAGGCAGACGAGATGCAAATCGTCAGCAAACGCAGACCCACGCAGGACGAGATCGATGCGCTGCTGTTCGCCTGGCGCGTCTGCAAGCACGTCAAGTCGAATGCCATCGTGTATGCACGGAATGGCCAAACGCTCGGTATCGGCGCCGGCCAGATGAGCCGCGTGGATGCGGCGAAGTTCGGCGCGATGAAAGCGGTGTTGCCGCTTGCCGGTTGCGTGGCTGCCTCGGATGCCTTCTTTCCCTTCCCCGACGGTCTGGAGACAGTGATCGCCGCCGGAGCGACTGCGGTGATCCAGCCGGGCGGCTCTGTGCGGGATGCGGAAGTGATTGCCGCAGCCGACCGGCTGAACGCGGCCATGGTCTTCACGGGGATGAGGCATTTTCGGCACTGATATTGAAGTAGTTGCAAAGATAGCGCGGAGCATCCACTTACAGTCCGCGATAGACGCCGCCGTCAACCAGGATCGTTTGTCCAGTAATGTAGGCAGCCCGTTCTGAAGCGAGCCAGACAATTGCGTCCGCCACTTCCTCGGGCTGCGCCAGGCGTCCCAGCGGAATGTCTTTCGTGATCTGCGCGAAGTATTCGTTGCCGGAGCCGCCGGCGGTCGTAGCGTAACGGGTGGCCAATTCCTTCAGCCTGTCCGTTGCGGTGTAGCCAGGGCCGACATTGTTTACCGTGATTCCGTCCGGCCCAAACTGACCCGCCAGCGATCGCACCAGCCCAAGGACTCCGGCGCGAATCGCATTGGACAATACCAGGTTCGGGACGGGCTGCTTGACGGTCATGGAGGTGATGGTCACCAATCTTCCCCACCGCTGCCGCTGCATGTGTGGCAGCACGGCCTGCGCGAAAGAGACGATGCTGCGCAGGTTCCGCTGATATGCCTGGTCCCACTCGTCCATGGTCGTTTCCAGAAAGAGTTTCGCTGGCGGGCCACCGGCATTGGTGACGCAAACATCGATTCTGCCAAATTGTTTGTGTACGTCGTCAACAAAATGCCGCACGCTCGCGTCGTCCGCAACGTCCAGCGTCGCAGAGTAGACCTGCACTCCAAATGTTTGGCGGACATGATCGGCCAACTCCTGCAATGCATCTTCCTTGCGCGCACACAAGGCAAGGTGTGCGCCTTCGGCTGCAAAGCGCAGCGCAGCAGCGCGACCTATTCCCTGGCTGGAGGCGGCCACCATCGCGACCCGGTCCTGCAATCCTGTTTCCATCGTAAGAACGAGTATGCCAAACTTCGGCGTTGCTTGCACCGGGCAAGAAATTGAGGCAGCCTAAAGATGGCTGATCGGGCTGGCTCGACGCAGGAAACACTTGCCGGGCCAGATCGCAGCGAAAGGACAAATTGCCCTCAATGGCGAACATCGACACTCCACAGGTACAACATCTCAGCTTTCACACAATGCCTATCGAGCATCTCAATCCGCTGATCGAGCGGCAATACGTCTCCGCGGAAAAAAGTATGCTGGCGCGGCTGCTCTTGCGAAAAGGCTGTCTGGTTCCCATGCATCACCATGAAAATGAGCAGATTACGTACATTCTGGAAGGCGCGCTGAAGTTTATTCTGCCAGGCCAGGAAATTACGGTGCGGGCTGGCGAGGTGCTGGTGATTCCTCCAAATGTTCCCCATAGCGCCGAAGCCCTGGAAGACACCATCGACGTGGACGTGTTCAGCCCTCCGCGGGCGGACTGGCTTTCCGGCGCGGATTCCTACCTGCGAAAATAGTGGTTCCGAAGGCCGGGAAAGCGCTACCAGCGTACAATCGAGATAATAGGAGCTTGCCATTGCTCCCTTCCAGCCCGTTGTGCGCCGGGCATGAGGTCGTGTTTGCGAATGACGAAGGTACGTGTAGCCAGGTGGAAGCAACAATCCGTGCCAAGTAGCCAAAAAGTGTGGTTGCTCGGCGCTGTTCTTACGGTCACGATTTCAGCAATCGCGCAAAGTAGCGCTGCCGGAGGCTCTGCGACACCCTCTATGAAGCCCGGTTCTGCTGCGCCCCCAGCGGCAAGTCAGACCAGCGTTGCAGAGACGGCCTCTACAAAGGCGAATCAAGCCGCGAATCCTGCAGGCGCTACCGGTTTGCGATCGCAATCGTATTACCACTTCGCATTGGGCCATTTGTATGAGCTTTCCGCAGAGCAATACGGTCGTCCCGATCTTGCGACGCAAGCCATCGAGCAGTACAAGCTGGCCATCACGAAAGACCCGACTTCTGTCTTTCTGCAAAACAGCATCGCGGAAACCTATTTCAAATTAGGCCGTATCCGCGAAGCGATCGAAACAGCGCAGCGCATATTGAAGGACCATCCTAACGACCTGCAGGCGCACAAGCTGCTGGGCCGCGTCTACCTGCGATCTCTGGGCGATCCAAACGCAGGCCAGCAACCAGGCCCCATGCTGGATCTGGCCATTCAGGAATTTCAAAAGATCGTGCAACTGGAACCGAACACGGTCGACGACCATCTGCTGCTGGGTCAGCTTTACACGCTGAAGCACGATTCCGCAGACGCAAAAAGTCAGTTTGAAGAAGCGCGTCGCATCAACCCCGGTTCGGAAGATGTTGTGCTGAATCTGGCGCGGCTCTACAGCGAACAGGGCAACCTTTCGCAGGCAGTCAGCGTGCTCCAAAGCGTCCCTGCCGACGAACGCACACCAAAAATAAATCTTGCTCTGGGAGCGTCCTACGACCAGACAAAACATCCCAAACAGGCAATTCTTGCCTATCAAAGCGTGCTGGATGCACAGCCTGACAACCTGGACGCGCAACGCGGTCTGGCAGAAGATTTGTTAAGCCAGAATCAGGCGGATGCGGCGCTCAAAATTTTCCAGGGCATCTCCACGCAAGACCCCGAAGATGTTCGCTCATTTCTCCGGGTCGCGGAACTGGAGCGTACCCAGGGACACTTGAACAAAGCGCAGGCAGCACTCCAGAAAGCGAAGGCGCTCGATCCAGATTCCGTCGAGGTGCATTACAACGAGGCGATGATTGACGAAGCCCAAGGTCATCTCAATCAGGCGGCAGCCCTGTTGCAACAGCTTGCGGACATGACCAGGCATGCCAACGAGAAGTACACGGCGGACGAGAAAAACAATCGCGCTATTTTTCTGGATCGCCTGGCCACCGTATATCGCGAACAGAATAAAACGCAACAGGCCATCGACGTTTACAAAGAAATGTTCTGGCTGGGTGGAGCGGACGCCGAGCGCGGTTATCAGGGCGAGGTCGATGCGTATCGCGATGCCAAGATGATGCCGCAGGCTACGGCAGCCGCTGAACAAGCAGTGCTGGCGCTCCCGAAAGACGTCAATCTGCAACTTACGCTCGCCAGTCAGATGGCTGATACTGGTAGGGCAAAAGAGGGCGTCGCTCTTGCCAAATCTCAACTGAACGGCACCAAACAGGACAGAGTAGTATGGCTGACTCTGGCGCAGATATATACCCGTCTGCACAGGTGGAAAGACGCCTCCTCCGCCATTGACCAGGCGGCAAAACTGGGCAGCACCAAGCAGGACATGGCCCTGACCTACTTCCTGCGCGGGGCGCTGCAGGAACGCCAAAAGCACATCGACGCAGCCGAGCAGGAGTTCCGGCAGGCGCTTTCCGTCGATCCAGACAACGCGCTGACCTTGAACTATCTGGGATACATGCTGGCCGACCACAACATGAAGCTCGACGAGGCGCTCCAGATGGTGCAACACGCCGTCAAACTCGATCCAGAAAACGGGGCCTACCTCGATTCGCTGGGTTGGGTCCGCTACAAGATGGGCCAGTACGCGATTGCGGAGCAGGTACTGCAAAAAGCAATTACTTTGATCCCGACCGATCCCACGGTCCATGACCATCTCGGCGAAGTCTATGCGACTACGGGGCATCTGCATGAGGCAGTCGCGCAGTGGGAAAGCTCATTGCAAAATTATGCAAATTCTCCCGCGGCAGACGCGGAGCCATCCGACGTAAGTAAGGTCCGCAAGCGGCTGGACAAAGCCAAAGTGAAGCTGGCGAAAGAGGATGCACACGCAACCACGGCCCATCAACAATAATGTTTTGCTTATGTCCATAAGTCCGTAACTCATCATGCAGGCCACTTCGCTTAGTTTCTGTTCCGTAGCTGGCAATGCAGCAGACACGCTGATTGCACGGGAGCATGCAGAACCGCCCCACGCGTATCGCTCCGCGTTCCAGCGCGACCGTGACCGTGTCATCCATGCGCGAGCGTTTCGGCGTCTGGCAGGAAAAACTCAGGTCTTCACGCATCGCTATTCCGACCACTTTCGCAGCCGCCTGACGCATACCATTGAGGTCGCGCAAATTGCGCGCACGGTCGCGAACGCGCTGGATCTGAATGAAGATCTGGCGGAAACGCTGGCGCTGGTGCATGACATTGGACATCCTCCCTTCGGCCATGCCGGGGAGCAGGCGCTCGATCGCCAGTTGCAGCGCCACGGCTTGCGCTTCGACCACAACTTGCACGCTCTGCGCATCGTTACCCACTTTGAACAGCGCTACGTGGATTTTCGTGGACTAAACCTGACGCTCGCCGTTCGCGAAGGCATTATCAAGCACTCGCGCGACTATTCCGCCGCGCAGCATCCTGAGCTGGCAGAGTATCTTCTCGACCAGCGTCCTCCCATTGAAGCGCAGATCATCGATCTGGCCGACGAGATCGCTTATTTGACCGCAGACATCGACGATGGTATCGAGGCGGAAATTCTTTCGCGCGATGACCTCTGCCAGAACGTCTCGTTATTTGCCGAGTTTTATCAGCGGCTACGGCGGTCCCATCCGGACGCAGCGCCAAAATTGCTGTTCCATGAAGCACTGAAGCGGATGCTCAACGCGCTGGTGAACGACCTGATCGTTGCGACATATCAACGGGTCATGGATGGCAAAATCGATTCGCTGGAAGATGTACGGCAAGCTGCAGAAAGGGTTGCATCCTTTTCCCCTGACATGGAGGCGCGCCGCCGTGAAGCCAAACAATATCTATACGCGCATCTCTATCACGCCGAGGACCTGGAAAACGAGCACGCCCTGGCGGACAAAATGATCGAAGGCCTTTTCCAATATTGGATGCAACACCCTGAGCAGTTACCGACCAGCCACGAAACGCAAATCGCCACCGAAGGCGCCCCACGCGTCATTGCGGACTATATCGCAGGCATGACCGACAACTACATTTCTGAACAATGGCGGCGCGCCCAGGAATGACTTGGCTAGGCAGGCTTGCCGCTGGATGTTGCATTCTTCGGGGCGCGATCGTGCCAGTCCGGCACGGGCTGCGCGCTCTGGATCCACGCGGTGTAGATCATGTCGCGCAACATGGCGGCGCCCGCGACCAACCGCTCAATGGTGAAGCTGCGGGACTGTGCGGTCCCATGGCCATTGAATCCGCCATGATTTTCCAGGCGATACGTCTCTGGGACCTGCTGGTTGGTCGCGCGCAAATAGGCGACAAAGTCGTCGAAGGGCGAATCCAGCATGCGAGGAGTTGACGGAACCAGCGGTTGAATGTCCTGCGCCTTGATATTGTTGTGTACGAATTCCGATTCAAACTGACTGTGGATTTTATGATCGCGCGTGAAACCCTCTGGATTTTCAGCCTCGACCCAGCCGTTGTAATTGATGGTCGTATGCAGCGGCTGCGATCCATCCGCAACATAGTGGCCCAGCCATCCCGCATCATAGAGTATCGCCTGCTCCACGCCGTAAGTGTCCGTGTGCGCCGCCAGTCGTGTGCGGTACTCGCGCATGTCGGCCTTCAGCCGCTCGAAGACCTCATTCGCCTGCCACGGCAGCAGGCCCACAGTCTGCGGAGTCAGCTTCGCCGCCATTTCCGGGTGCAGGAGCTGCGCCGCATACAGGTCGCGTAGGAAGTCGAACCGCCGCGCGGGCAGGCCGTTGGGGGTCGCCATGTCCGCCAGTTCCAGATCGAGAAAATGTTCGGGGGCCTGCGCCGCACTCAGCTCCGGCTCAGCAGGTGAACGCCAGCGGTCCGGCTCAGGACCGAGATACTCGATCTCATCCAGCGCCTGCGGTGTGCGCAGAAACGCAGGCATGTCGGCAGGCAGCGTTTCGACCGCGACGCGATTGATCATCTTGTGTCCGTCTTTGCCCCAACCGAAACTGAACTGTGAGGCGAGAAGGGTCACGAACAGGGCGATGGCCAGACTGAACCGGACGAATTTCAATGGAACGCACTGAATTTTTTTCATGCGATTGCAAATTATACGAGCCAGCAGGTGAAAAGGAGACAAATTCGGCAGAGAACATTTCGCTGTCGTACTCCAAAAATTCACCGGAAGACCGCGTCGGCTTTAGCAGCGAATTTGTTATCCTGAGTTTTATGGCGCACAAGAAAGAACTACTCAGCCACCCCATTCAACACATCGACATCAAGCAGCATGACGTGCGCGCCCTGGTGGATGCCATGCATCGCATGGCCTACTCCTCACGCGATCTGGCGCGGGCCGCTGAAATCTACGAGCGCATGTTGCGCGACCAGGACTGCGGTGTGATTCTATGCCTCGCAGGTTCCTTGATTAGCGCAGGCCTCAAACAGATATTTGTCGATCTGTTACGCAACAACATGGTGGACGCCATCGTTTCGACTGGCGCGAACATTGTCGATCAGGACTTTTTTGAAGCGCTCGGCTTTCGCCACTACATTGCAGGCGATGAGTTCAAGTCCGGCATGCAGGACGGCGTGCTGCGCGAGTTGATGATCGACCGCATCTACGACACCTTCATCGATGAAGAGGAGCTCCGTATCTGCGATGAGACGACGCAGAAAATCGCTGACTCCCTGCCCACGCGCCCCCATAGCTCCCGCGAGTTCATCCGCGCCATGGGCGCGTACCTGGAGCAGCATGGCAAGACTCCGGCCAAAGGCGGCACGGACTCCATTGTGCTGGCGGCATACGAAAAAGATGTGCCGATTTTCTGTCCGGCGTTCAGCGATTGCTCGGCGGGGTTCGGACTGGTCGCGCACCAGCATGCGCGTCAGGACAAGCCCAAGGTTTCCATCGATTCCGTCAAGGACTTCTACGAACTGACGCAGTTGAAAATCGCCAACCCCACGACCGGCCTGCTGATGATTGGAGGCGGCGTGCCGAAGAATTTTGCGCAGGACATTGTGGTTGCAGCGGACGTACTTGGCACCGAAGCGCCCATGCACAAATACGCCATCCAGATCACAGTGGCTGACGTGCGCGATGGCGCGCTGTCTTCCAGCACATTGAAGGAAGCCAGTTCCTGGGGTAAGGTAGACACCACTTATGAGCAGATGGTCTACAGCGAAGCGACACTGGCTCTGCCGCTGATCGCGGGTTACGCGTATCACAAGCGCGCCCACGCGGAACGCAAAGAACGGCACTGGGCTCGACTGCTGGAGCCAGTCACGGCATAAAGTTGCGCCCTAGGTGAACTGGACTTATATATCTAATCGAACTGCCGGGTGACCTTATCCGGCAGTTTTCATTTCCATGCCAGAAAACGTATTGTGAATGCAGTCCCAATTCTGGGAAGCTTACATGCTTGAGGTTCCCTCGATGAACAGTCTCTCGAACGCGCGCCGCACGTTCGCAATTCTGCTTTTTTTTGTTATCACGGCCACTGCCTGGCTGATGCTGCATCAGGCGCTTCGTGGGGTTTCCAGCGCCGCGCATCACGACGTTGCATTCAACCCGGCCTACCAGCACTGTCAGCGGCTGGAAGTCGCTACCGCGCGCGCCGCGATGGATGTACTCGGTATGGCGGGAACAGAGCAATCTGGCCGCTATCAGGCGGACTATCGCGTGCAACGCATGCAGATTCAGGCTGACTCCGAAGGACTGGAGCGCTGGGCGGTTCACGATCAGCAGCGACTTGGGTTACTGCTGGAAGTGCATGCCAGCCTGGAAGCTTTGCGGATCGCGCTGGACCAGGCTTCAGGACCTTCGACGCCGTTCAATCAGTCGACCCAATCTTCCACACCAGTCCGCATTCCTCTACTGCCTGCTGTGAACCGCGCGCAGAGTGCTTTGAGCAACTACGCAGCCAGCCTGACCCAGCCAGAAAACCTGCAGAGATCACATTATTTATTTACCGGACCTGTGTTGCTATGGTGGCTGCTGATTCTTCTATTGCTCGAACTTGCTGCGCTTGTCTGGCTGGTCTTCTCCTCGCAGAACAACGCTAAAAAGAATGCTCTTCCTCGGTAGCGGCAGCAGTTGCAATCGCATTTGCGCGTTTCGCCGGTGGCAAAAAAGAGGCTTCCGTCTGGGACCGGAGACGCGCCACGGTACTCCAACTACTGCGCTTGTCCGCATCTGGATAAAACGGCGGCAACGGCTGCATCAACACGCGACTGAGTTGCAGTGCCTGCGGTTCATACATGCCGCGCAACTCCGTCAATCGCTCCAGCGAGCCTGCACCGGCACATAAAGAAAATCCAGCCTGCGCCAGTTGAAGACATATATTGTCTACGCCTCCCGGAACAAGTCGGTCCTCTTTGATAGGACTCTTGGAAACGGCAAGGATATGTGTCAAATCCAGGACTGCGTGTCGCGCCATGGTGAAGGTGAGTTGGGCTTGGCGGGCAGCCTCCCCCTCAACCGTTGCAATCAGCAGCGCACACGTGTCCAGCATGGCAACGAGCGCGCTCAGCCAGCTCTGGTTGTCGTGCTGCGAGCGAAAAAAGCAGAGTTGCGGATACGAGATATGGCTTTCCAGCAATTCTGCACTCCAACGTTCCCATTCGATCAACAACGTCTGCAAAGCCAACTCGCCCGCTGGCCCCGCATGGCGATGCAACAACTCAACCGCAGTCGGTGGAGAACCGGCGCGGGCATCCAGAAGTATTATGCTGACCTCGCGCCGCGAAAAGGCCCCGTACAACACAGGTAGATACCCGATGACCCCAGCAACAAAAGCCAGCCCGATCCCCGCTTCCAGTGTCACCAGCAGTCTCGCCCACATGGCCAGTGGAACAACATCGCCCAACCCCAGAGTGAAGATGGTAGTTCCGCTTACATACAAATCAGTTTCCCATGTACCCACAGATCTAGGGTCGGCGAATGGGGATCCCAGCCCGTGATAGAGCAGTGCGAATCCTGCGATAAGCCCTGCTGCCCACACCACCACCAGCAGCAACAGGGACAGGGGGCCAAAATAACTGAGGAAACTCTCTCGGCTGCGGTTACGTTTCATCCGCCGGGCAATCGCTCGCCATGGTGTCCAGGTAGCAGAGAGAAAAAGCCTTGAAACGCGCAGCCTTCCACTCGCGCGACGCGGCAGAATGATCGTCTGAAATGCGTCTACCAAAACTTCCACAAGGCAGACAAACCCGGCAATCAGACTGAGTACCTTCATATTTTATTCTCTCCCGCATTGGATCATGGATGCGGCGTGACCGCTGCAAAAATTCTTGCAATATATTAGGCCCCAGCAGATGCAGGTAGTGGCCCATGTTAACGTTTTCCACGTTTTAGATCACAACTGGTCTGTACAGCCCGCACGCGCGAATCCTGCATGTGTGATGCATAATTATTGCCGCGATCTCGACTGCGCAATATTCACATTTGCTGGATCCAATCGCAATCACCATCCACTATTGCTTGGCGCTGCCCCTGAACGAGCTTACAAAAAGTGGCCTGGCGCGGAGAGAAATATGGCACATAAGGTTCTGGTTGTCGATAATGAGCATATTGTGGCGGACACTCTTGGGATCATTTTTCAGAAACTCGGTTTTGATTGTCAGGTTGCCTACAGCGGGGCTGATGCGATCTCTAAAGTTCCAGAGTTTTGTCCGGAACTCCTGCTGTGCGACATCTCCATGCCTGGCATGGACGGCCTGAATACGGCCTCAACCGTCATCCAAATATGTCCTGAGTGTCGCGTCCTGCTGCTGACCGGCCATTATGTAAATCTTATATACGCTCAGCAATGGGCACAGGACCACCCCGGACAGAGTGGTGTTCTGACCAAGCCCGTTGGGCCGTGCCAATTGGTCGAGGAAGCCGAGGCGTTGCTCCATTCCGGGAACAACGACCCCTCGCAAGCTCTACACTGAAGTTCATGCATGGACTCGGACGTCTGCTGATCTCGGCTGGCATTTTGCTTGTGATTGCAGGGGGCTGTGTTTTACTGGCAGAAAAATTCGGTCTGCCGCTGGGCCGACTGCCCGGCGACTTTGCCTGGAGAGTTAAGAATACTGCGGTTTATTTTCCGCTGGGCAGTTCCCTACTGCTGAGCGTTCTTTTGACTCTGCTGCTTTACATCCTCAGCCGTCTGCGCCACTAAATTGATCTGTACGATGCTAGACTCATCGCTTGGGGAAGCTGTGCTTCAGAAGCTGATGAAGACTTACCAGCGAACCCATCTTGAATCCATTTATGGATCGATCGTTGAACACGTCATCTTCTCCCAGTCCGGCGGCATCCGGCCCGCAGATGGATTTTTTCTTCCCTGCGGAAACATCTGCCTCATCTTCTCGAATACTCGTGCGTCCCCCCTGGAAAGTGCGCGAACTTGTAACGGAAATCCGCATCCATGTGGAAAAGGAATATCGCGACGTGCGCGTGGAGGGCGAGATTTCCAATCTCCGCCAGGCTGCGTCCGGGCACATCTACTTCACGCTGAAAGACGACCAGAGCCAGCTTCCCGTCGTCCTGTTTCGCGGCAAAGCGCGACTATTGAAATTTACCCCGAAGGATGGGCTGGAAGTGCAGGTGCGCGGCAGCATCTCCGTCTACGAAGACCGTGGGCAACTCCAGTTGGTTGCGGAAGGCATGGAGCCACGCGGCCAGGGATCGCTGCAGGTTGCCTTCGAGCAACTCTATGCCAGGCTCAAAGCCGAGGGCCTGTTTGATGCAGATCGGAAGCGGTCCTTACCTGCCTATCCGCGCACCATCGGAGTGATTACTTCGCCGCAAGGCGCGGTCATCTACGACATTCTGAATGTCCTTGCGCGCCGTCATGCGAAGGTGCAAGTCTTGCTGTATCCGGTCGCAGTGCAGGGAGACGCGGCCGCCTCAGAGATTGTGGAAGCATTGGCCTGGTTCCAGCAGGACCCGTGTGCGGATGTACTGGTCGTCGCGCGCGGCGGCGGCTCGCTGGAAGACCTGGCTGCATTCAACAGTGAAGCAGTGGCGCGCGCCATTGCAGGTTCAGCGATTCCGGTGGTGTCTGCCGTGGGCCACGAGACGGACTTCACCATCGCGGACTTTGTCGCTGACCTGCGCGCTCCGACGCCTTCCGCCGCAGCCGAGCTGGTCACAGAAGCGCAGTATCGCGTGGAAGAACACCTGGAAGCGCTGGCCTCGCGCCTGGCACGGGCGGCGCGTTACCAGAGAATGCAAGCACGGGAACGCTTGGCCCATCTGGACGCAGCAGCTGTGTTTGTCCGCGTGCAGCATGGGCTGGCCCGTCGCCAGCAGTGCGTGGATGAGTTGCGATTTCGCCTGGAGTCAGCCTGGGTGAAACTGCGCACCGCTGCCGATCAACAAATCAATCTTGTACGGGCACGGTTGATGCAGCAGGACATTCGCCGCCAGTTGGCACTCCATCAGCAGCGCTTGCGGGCGCTCGAGACGGCCTTGTTGCAGGCCGCCAATGTTCCCATGGAGCGGCGGCGGACGCGCTGGAGTCGCGCCTCCGACCGGCTGCTGGCGCTGTCTCCGCTCGCTGTGCTGGAGCGTGGCTATGCGCTGGTGTACGACGCGTCTGGCAACCTGGTAAAAGAAGCGGAACAACTCCATGCGAACGATCCGCTTCAATTGCGCTTCGCCCACGGGCGCGCCGAGGTACGTGTAATGGAAACAGAAAAGGAAATCCCTGTAAAACCATGAGAAAACTTTTCGGTACAGATGGAATCCGCGGCGTCGCAGGTCAGTTTCCTCTCGACAAGAAAACAGTGTATGGAATTGGGCTGGCGCTGGCGCATTCTCTGCGAAAACAGACCCCGGAAGCGCATGTGCTGCTCGGCATGGATACACGGGAATCCGGGACGTGGATCGCGGCCGCGCTGACCTACGGAATGCGCGAGGGTGGCGTGGCAACGACCAGCGCAGGCATCATTCCCACGCCGGGGGTGGCCCATCTGACGCATACCTGCGGATTTGCTGCGGGCATTGTAATTTCGGCTTCGCACAATCCGTGGCAAGATAATGGCATTAAAATCTTTGGCGCAGACGGTTACAAGCTTGCCGACGCGGTCGAGCTGGCGATAGAGCAGGAGATCTTCGACCGGCTATCGCAGATCCAGGAACCGGACCTGTCCGCAGCGCAGATGGCCGCGACGGACAACTCCCTGCCATCTGCATATATCGAATTTCTTCGCAGCCAGGTCCCAGAGCTTCGGCTGGATGGAAAGACCATTGTCGTCGATTGCGCCAACGGAGCGGCCAGCGCCATTGCGCCGCATCTGCTGGCCCACTTCGGAGGGGACTTCATCCTGACGCACACCACGCCGAATGGCCGCAACATCAATGAGCAATGCGGCGCGCTGCATCCTGAAATCGTTGCCAAAGAAGTGCTTGCACATAAAGCGGACATAGGGATGACCTTCGACGGAGACGCGGACCGCGCGATGTTTGCCGACGAACACGGCACGGTGGTGAATGGCGATGCCGTGCTGCTGATTGCGGCCCGTGATTTGCAGGCGCGAGGGCTGCTCGCCAAAAACATGGTGGTTGCCACGACCATGTCCAACATGGGGCTGGAGACGGCGCTGCGCGCGGACGCAATTCAAATGCTGCGCGCGCCAGTTGGCGACAAATATGTGCTGGAAGAGATGTATAAGCAAGGCGCAGTCTTGGGCGGCGAACAGTCCGGCCACATTCTTTTTCTGGACCGCTGCACCACTGGAGATGGCCTTTTGACGGCCCTGCTGGTGCTCGACATTCTGCACCGCACGGGGAAATCGCTGTCCGCGCTCAAGAGCGATCTAAAGGTATTTCCGCAGGTGATTGTGAACGTCCGCGTGCGCGAAAAAAAGCCGTTGGAAAACATTCCCGCCGTGGCTGCCGCCATACGCGAAGCTGAAGTTGCACTGCATGGCAATGGCCGCGTCGTGATTCGCTACTCCGGCACAGAAGCGCTGGCGCGCGTCATGATCGAGGCGGAATCCGAGCGGATGATGCGACACCACGCAGACCGCATCGCGGATGCAATTCGCTTGGAGCTTGGCGTCTGATCGGCGTCTGCGCGCTACTCCATATCGCGCCAGTTGCGGCCAATAGAAACATCGGCGACAATCGGCACCTTCAGTTCGATGACCTGTTCCATGGCCTCCTGAACGCGGCGGCGCACTTCACCCACTTCTTTTTCCGGGACATCGAAAACAAGTTCGTCGTGGACCTGTAACACCATTTGCGCGCGTAATTTTTGCTCGCTCAGTTCGCGTGCAATGCGGATCATGGCCAGCTTGATGAGGTCGGCAGCCGTGCCTTGCAGCGGCGTGTTGACGGCGGCGCGCTCGGAAAATCCGCGCATGTTGGCGTTGCGGCTGGCGATGTCCGGGATGGGCCGCACGCGCCCGAAGAGCGTGCGCACGGTTTGCGTCTGGCGTACTTCTTCCAGTGTGCGATCGATAAAGCTACGCACGCCTTGATAGCGCTCAAAATATCGCTCAATGTAGAGGCGCGCTTCTCCCTGGTCGATGCCTAACTGCTGCGCCAGGCCAAACGGCGAGATGCCATACACGATGCCGAAATTTACCGCCTTGGCGCGATTGCGCGTTTCCTTGTCCATCGTCTCGATGGGAACGCCGAAAACTTCCGATGCGGTCAGCGCATGAATATCGACATTCTCGCGGTATGCCTTCAACAACAGCGGGTCCTCCGAGAAGTGGGCCATCAGGCGCAGTTCGATCTGTGAATAGTCTGCGGAAAGAAGCACATTGCCCTCTGCGGCCAAAAACGCCGCGCGAATTTCTCGTCCCAGCTCCGTACGAATGGGGATATTTTGCAGATTGGGGTTCGTCGATGACAATCGCCCGGTCGCTGTACCCACCGCGTTGTAGGTGGTGTGTACGCGATGCTGCGCGTCGGCCAGCAAAGGCAGGCTGTCCGAGTAGTTGGATTTCAGTTTGGCCAACTGGCGATACTCCAGCACCAGCCGAGGAACTTCATGGTGTTCGGCGAGTTCTTCCAATACATCCTGCGCGGTTGAAACCACTCGCCGCGGCGAGCCGCGGCCATATTTCATCGGCTTCGGAAGCGCCATTTTGTTGAATAGAACATCGCCAAGCTGTTTAGGGGAATTGATGTTGAAACGATGCCCGGAGCCTTGATAGATTCGCTCTCCCAGCGCGTGCATCTGCTCCGCCAACCGCTCGGATATCCTCTGCAGATACGCAGAGTCGATGCGGATGCCAGCATCCTCCATCTCCAGCAGAATGGGCGTCAATGGCAGATCGATCGTTTCATAGACGTTCGATGTTCCGGCCCGTTCGACCGCGCTTCTCAGTTGCGGGGTAAGCCGCGCGATGGTTGCGGCGGCCATCGGCAAAGCATCTTCGCCTTCGCCACGCAAGGATTGATTATCGAAGCGGGCGGCAACATCTTCCAACCGGTGCGTGGTGTGCGTGGGGTTCAGCAGATAGGAATAGAGCATCAGATCGTCGCGCACACCCGCAAGCTGAATACCATGCGCCTGCGTGGCCCGCAACAAAGACTTGAGATTGTGTACGGATTTCGCAAGTGTCGCATCTTCCAGCGCTGCTCGCAGCATCGCCGTCGCTTCGCCTTCGTACCGCGCGCGGAATGCTTTCGTATCCTCTGCCGCAAGTCCAAATACGAGTGCCGGAGCGGGCGCAGTCAATGTCTCTGTCGCGCTGTCCACCCGTTCCATCGCATCCAGCAGTAGCATGCTCTGCTGCTCGGGCTCAGGTTCGGTTGCCTCTTCCTCGGTAGCTGGCGGTGATCCTTCCGACCTGTGGACGACATCATCGCTGACCACGACCAGCGTCCCATTGCGCGCCGACGCGAGGAGAAGTTTCAGTTCATCAAGCGTAGGATTCAATACCAGTTCCGCCGTCTGTTTCGGCTTCTCGTCCGCGCCAAACTCTTTAATCAACGTGGTGAATTCCAGCTCTGTGAAGAGTTCGCGACAGGCTGTCAAGTCCGGCGGCTGCGTTTGCAATTGTTGTAAATCCAACGCGACCGGAACGCTACAGTGGATCGTCACCAGTTCTTTACTCAGCAGGACTGTGTCGCGGTTATTCAGCAAAGACTCGCGATAGGTCTTGCGCGTGACCTCACTGGCACGGTCGAGCGCCGCCTCTACGCTGCCGAATTTCTGGATCAATTCGACGGAGCCTTTGTCGCCGATTCCAGGAGCGCCCGGAATGTTGTCAATCGAGTCTCCACGCAGCGCCATCACATCGATGACTTGCTCCGGTGGAACACCCAGCGCCGCCATCACTCCGGCGCGGTCCAGCACCAGATTGTCTTTTGCGGGATTCAGCACAAAAATTTGATCGCCCACCAACTGCATCATGTCTTTATCGTTCGAAACGATATACACCGGATGGCCCTGTTGCGATGCCTGCTGCGCCAGTGTGCCGATCACGTCGTCAGCTTCAAAACCTTCCTGCTGCAAGATGGGAATGCGCAGGGCCTCCAACGCGCGGCGAATGTAGGGCAACTGCTGCGCCAGGTCCAAAGGCATCTCCGCTCGGTTCGCCTTGTAGCCTGCGTATTCCACTTCATCGAACGCCTGCGTTTTGGCGTTGAACTTTCGGATTTTGAGATCTTTGGCGCGCTCATCGCGAAACACTGGCGCGCTGACGTCAAAAACAGCAGCCAGATACTGCGGACTGAAATCCCGCCGCAGCTTACTGAGCATGTTTACAAAAACGTACACGGCCGCCGTTGGTACACCGCTGCGCGTGGACATCGGCCGCTGGCGCTGCATCGCGTGATAAGCGCGAAAGATGAACCCCATGGTATCGAGCAGAAAAACTGCGGGCTTTTCGGACTGAGTTGCCATCACCGTCGAGTCTATCGAATTGCGGCGATCTTGTTATGCGAGGAACATGCAATCGCCATAGGAAAAAAAGCGATAGCCCTTCGCGACCGCATGGTTGTATGCCGCGAGCACGTTTTCCTTGCCGCCAAAAGCGCACACCAGCATCAATAGCGTGGACTGCGGAAGGTGAAAATTGGTGAGCAGGCCGCGCACCACGCGAAACTCATATCCAGGAGCAATAAACATCCGCGTCTCCCCGGAGTGTGCGTGGAGTTTCTCACCGCTGGCCATGGACGCGCAGTGCTCCAGCGTTCGTACCGTCGTGGTGCCTACGGCAATGACGCGACGGACTTCGCGGCGCGCTCGATTTACGGCCTGCGCGGTTGCCTCCGGCAGTGTGTATCGCTCCGAATGCAAATGTATCTCCTGCAGCCGCTCCACGCGGACCGGCTGAAATGTTCCTAGGCTGACATGCAGCGTCAGGCTTGCAATCTCCACTCCGCGAGCGCGAATGGCGGTCAATATTTCCGGCGTAAAGTGCAGGCCAGCAGTCGGTGCCGCTACCGACCCACGCTCTGTAGCAAAGACTGTTTGATAGCGCTCCTTATCGCTGGAATTATCTTCGCGATGAATGTACGGCGGCAACGGCATGTGGCCAAGACTGTCCAGCGCCGCATAAAAATCGGAGACAGGATCGAACCGCAATCGCCGCTCGCCAAACTCACCGCGTTCGACGATTTCCGCCGTCAACAGTGGCGCGGAGTTTTCTTCTTCACTCGCTTCATGCGAAGAAAACATCAACCGCTCGCCCACCGGCAGCTTGCGGCCGGGACGCACCAGCGCGCTCCACTCCAATGGCGCGTGCTGCGCGGTCAACATCACTTCCACTCGCCTTTGCAAATGCTCCCGTGCTGACGGGTTGCGCGGGCTGACAGGTTGCGCGTGGATTCCGACGCGGCGAGCGAACAGGCGCGCTGGCAAAACACGCGTGTCGTTGACCACCAGCAAATCGCTGGGCTGTAGCATTTCTGGAAAGCTGCGAAAGAGGCTGTCTTGTAACGCTCCGCTGGCACGGTCGAACTGTAGCAGGCGCGAGGCGGCCCGGTCTTCCAGCGGTTGCTGCGCAATCCGCTCAGGCGGTAAAAGGTAATCAAAATCACGGACCAGCACGGAACTTATTTTAGTGGGCGTCTTGAACGTGTGCCGCCATTTCTTTCCTGAATACGTTCTTCAACAGCTTTGCGCGCGCGCTCCAATGCGGACTGAACGGCCTGCCGAGCGGCTTCCAGCGCATACACATTCGCATCGCGCTCTACTGGAACAGGCGGTTGCCAGGCAATCACGACGGTAGAGAATGGTTTGGGAATCAGGAAACGGTCCCAGGACCTCAGTACCCAGGCGCGATCCGGCGCAGCATAAAAAATACCCACGCCTCCGCCAATTTGCTGCGCCAGCTTCACTCCGCCTGGCTTCGCCTGATACACTGGCCCTCGCGGACCGTCCGTGGTAAATGCCGCATAGTTGCAGCGTTGATCGCTTTCACCGCCAAGCACCCGTTGCATGCCAAGCAAACCCGAAGCGCCGCCACGCGAGCTGGAGCCGCGAACGGGGATGTAGCCAACGCGGCAAATTGTCTGTGCTATCAGCTCGCCATCGAAGCTGGGGCTGATGAGAATCGCGATCTTGCGTTTGCGAAAGTGGTGCGCAATCGAGAGCAGCGAACGATGCCACAGGCAGTAGACGCGGGTCTCAGGGTTGGCGTCGGCATGGGCGGCAGGCTCGCCAATATCTTCAAAGCGCAAGGTCGCGCCCAGCAGACGAATCAGCAAGGCCCAGATGGGCGGCAGCAAGGCCAGCGCAATACGCTGCTTCAGGTTGTAGCGGGTGGCCACATCGCCATTCTAGCGGTCACATCCCTAAAAATCCTGTCAATGCCTTATGGATGGCCTGCATCGTGGCCGAATCCACGCGACCGATGCGCAGTCCAATCTTGGCGCGAGGAACTGTGGTCATCTTATCGACCATCACTTGCGAAGTCTTGCGCAGGCCTGTGTCTTTACCAGGAAAGACCGTAACGCGAAACAACGGCGTTGGATGGATTTCAGTGGTCAGCGGCAGTACGGTCACAGATGGATGAGCATCGAAGGCGTCTGACTGCACGATGAGCGCCGGGCGCGGCTTACCGTAGCCTCCAGAGACGGCAATGGTCACCAGGTCTCCCCGCTTCACTTCCAGGCCTCGATGTCGGTGACGTCGCTGATCCAGTCCATCACTTGTTCTTCCTCTGGAGAAGCGGCGATCAGCAGCGATTGCCTGCGGGCCTCTGCCTCAAATTCCTTACGCTTCCTCCGTTCCACATAAGAGGCCATGAAGTCGCGCAGGACTTGCGCCACTGGCTTATTTTCCGTTTCTATAACCGCCATAAATTCCGCCTTCAAGTCTGGATCGATTCGAAACGTAAATGTACTTCCCGCAGACGGACTGTTTTTTGCCATAGCGTACACCGAACTTGTAATGACATTTTAGTATTATATTTAAGATGTATCTAATGTAATTCTATATTT
>JAJYGR010000135.1:23894-25239 GCA_021790655.1 Acidobacteriota bacterium
GGCGTCTAGTTCGAACCTGCCTCTCAGCCTAGCTATATCGCAGCCAGCGCATCAGTTCCGGCAAGGTGGGCCGCTTGCCATACATCAGCACGCCTACGCGATAGATGCGTGAAGCCAGCCACACCACTCCCCAGACGCCAGCCAACATGAGGGCCAGCGATAACGCGATCTGCCATAGTGGCGGCGTCAACACTGAGATGCGCAGATACATCAATATCGGCGCGCACGGTGGCAGCATGGAAAGCAGGATGGACAACGTGCTGGAGGGATTGGAGATGACCTGCTGGGACAAGACGATCGAGAAAGCCAGCGGCATCCCCATGAACATATTGAGCTGCTGCAGTTCCTGCGTGCTGTTGACCAGGGAGCCAAGCATGGCCGATAACGCGCTGTAGAAGAGAAAACCCAGAATAAAGCAGACCGCAAACGCCATCGCATGGAGAGGAGAGAGATGGAAGGCATATTGCCCGGCGGCGCGCGCACCCAATAGTCCTGGCGCAGCAAGCAGCACTCCACAGAGCATCCAGAGGGCCACCTGCGTCAGCCCGATCGCGCCCACGCCAAGCAATTTTCCGCTCATCATTTCCTGGGGCGTCACGGTGGCCAGCATGATTTCAAAAATCCGGGAAGTTTTCTCTTCCACTACAGAGTTGCCGACAGCGACTCCCTGCACAAGGATGGCGATATAGAGCATCATGATTAAAAACATGGATGAGCCAAAGGCGCTGATCCCGCCAACATCCTTACCGCCTTCAACTTTCCTCATTTCCACATGCACGTTAAAAAGAGATTGCACCTGGCTTGCAGGCAACCCCCCGGCAAGCAACTGCTCTGAAGCCTGCGCGTGTTGGACCGCCGTCTCCAATACATCGGCAAGTTCAAAATCTTCGGACGAGTTGGAATAGTAGTCGGCTCGGAGTATGCCATGGGCGTGGTCCAGCCACAGAAAACCATCCAGCGATTTCTGCTGAACTTCTCGTGTCAAATGTTCCTTAAGTTCCGGCGCTGGCTTTTCCATCGTGACGTGAAACTTAGGTCTTTCAGCGGCCTCGACGTTGGGGTCGTTGTCCGCTGGCGTTTCAAGTTCCTGCACGATGGGGCGCGCCAACGCCAGGTCCGATGCAACCACGGCAATGCGTTTCTCATGGCCGCTGGACTTGGCAAGGACCATGGGGCCAAGGATGACCGCGGCCATAATCAATGGGAAGCCGACGAGCGAAACCAGAAATGCCTTGGTATGGATGCGCTCCAGGTACTCGCGCCGGGCGATCAGCCACACGTTACGCATTCGCTTTCCCTCCAACGGTCTCGATAAAGATCTCTTCCAGCGTCGGTTCCATCACAT
>JAJYGR010000100.1 GCA_021790655.1 Acidobacteriota bacterium
ATAATTCCACGGCAACGAAACAAGACAGGTCCGATAAGCCCTCCCCAGCGCCTCCTCATAAAGGTGGCCGTCCAGCAGGAGATGCGACCGGTATCAACCTCGACCAGCGCGGCCCCATCGATCCACGCATGCCGAACGCTCCTCCCGCTTAAGTCTGGCTTGGTTAAAGCAGCAGGATATCCAAGGGAGTCATTCTGAATGAAGCGTAGCGGAATGAAGAATCCAGAGAATGCTCGCATAGTAAGCGCCGTCATTACCCTCTGGATTCTTCGCTGAGTTTACCCTCGAGCGAAGCGAAGGGATCAGAATGACGCGCCAATTAGGGACCGCAAATGAGTGAAACTCCCAATAACGCTTTCAACCGCGACGGCGTACCTTCGGTACTGCGCCAATTCGCGCGCCGACGCTCTGCTGCCGAGCGATGCGAACTGTGCAGCGCGGAGTTGTCGCCTGCTCATTCCCACTTATTGGATACTAAGCGGAGCGTGTCAACGACTTTGAGACAGGTTGCGTGAGAGTTTAGTGTAGATTTCCCTCTGTGGCATGTGTCGGAGTTGGTGGGTTGATCCAGGCCGCGGTGTGCTCTCCGGCGTCGATAGAGACGGGCTTGCCTTTTCCTATGAGATCGCTTGCGAGGGTACGTTTCTCGTTGGTTCGCGGCTGGTCATCGAAACCGTACCTCTGTTGATTTACTGCGACACCTGCAAAACGGAACGCGCTCCTGCGTTCATTCAGCAGATTGACTGCCCAGATTGTCACACGCCTGCGCAGAAAATCATTCGTGGGCGCGAACTGGAAGTTGCCGCTTTGGAAGTTGCAGCATGAGCACCGCGCCACGCCTGATCGAAGTACGCGCCAAGGTGTTAAAGCAGAACGATCTGCTTGCCCGCCAACTTCGCGAGCAGTTTCGTAGGAGCGGCGTTTATGTCGTCAGCCTGGTATCCAGCCCCGGCTCCGGCAAGACCGCCTTTCTGGAGAAATTACTTTCTTGTCTGGGCGTAAACCAACGCCGCGGCCGTGCTCGGCTTTCGCCATGGCTTCGATTACGACCATATCGCGGCGATTACAGACGTCGTCAGTGTGCAGACATCAAAGCGCGCAGCCATGAAACTCGGCATGGTGTATGCCTTGGGCCACGCGTTGACAGTAGCTGGCCTCGGCTCCATTGTGGTCCTGCTGGGAATCAGCCTGCATGAGGGAATCGATCGGTGGGCGGAGCGTCTGGTAGGTTTCACATTACTCCTGCTCGGAATTTACGTCCTCGGAACTTTAGTATTTCGTCCCGAGGATACCATCCCGAAGAGCCGATACATGTTGCTCCATCAGGGCTACCATCGGGCGCGGCTTGCGTTCCAGCGACGCGAGGATGGTGCGTCCGCCGAAACGTATTGCCCTCCCAGCAACTTCGACTCGCGCTCGGTATTTGTCATCGGCGTCATTCACGGACTTGGCGCGGAAACTCCGAGCCAGTTGATGATCTTCCTGCTGGCAGCCAATTTTGGCGGCGCGGCACTCGGCATGCTGGGTCTGGGGATGTTTCTCGCCGGGCTGTTAACGATGAATGCACTGATGACCGCATCAGCGGCGGGAGTGTTTGGCATGTCGCGGCACCGTCCGCAAGTGCTGCGCTTCGTTTCCGCCTTGACCGGGATTTACAGTCTGGTCATGGGTGTCTTGTTCCTCGCAGGATGCAGCTCGCTTCTGCCGGTCCTGAATTAGAGCAGTCTCAGGTCAAGTGTTAACAAAACTAGGGGTTTCTACTGAAATTATTTGTGCCCCATCCTTTGTGCGTCCCTTTGCGCAAAGGGTGGGGGTGGGCGCAAGCGGGCGCTCATATTGACTGGTCTGATAGACTGGTCAATATGAGATCCATTCAGGCTTCCGACGCCAAGACCCATCTGCCTCAGTTGCTCGATGATGTCGAGCGCGGGGAGACACTTCTAATCACTCGACACGGCCGTTCCATTGCGCGCATTGTCCCTGAAATCGATCAACGTCGTTCTCAGGTCACCCAGGCGGTGGAACGTATAAAGGAACGTCGGCGTCGTATGCCATCGATCACCCTCGAGGAGTTGCTTTCTGCCCGCAATGAAGGACGCAAGGGCTGATGGCCTTTGTACTCGATTCTTCGATCGCCTGTTCCTGGGCCTTCCGGGATGAGGACCACCCACACGCGGACCTCGCTCTTGACCGCGTGCGCAACGAAGAGGCCATTTTCGTACCCTCCCTGTTCTGGTATGAGCTGCGCAATGTTCTGGTGGTCCGCGAACGAAGTGGACGAATTCGCGCAGCAGAGACAGCGGCCTTTTTACGCGATATTGCCCAGTTCAACATCGTCGTTGATCTGTTTCCAGATGAGGCAGAGGTGCTTCGGCTAGCGCGCAGGCATGAGTTGTCGGTATACGACGCGGTGTATCTCGAACTCGCCATGAGAAAGCAGATCGCTCTGGCGACCCTCGACAAGGCGCTCATCGCAGCTTGTAAAAAAGATGACGTTCCCGTTTTAGGAGACGGCAAGTCCCATTCAACTCGAAAACGGAAATAAATAAACATACGCCGTAAGAATCGACACTCTGTACCAGTCAGAACATTTTCAGGTCAAGTGTTAACAAACTTGGGCGTGTCTATTGAAATTATTGGGGATGCCCCATCCTTTGTGCGTCCTTTGCGCAAATGGTGGGAGAGCAAGACTCTTTCCCGACCGTCAACACCCAGACAGAAAAATGCTCCAGTTCCTTACGCGATGGCAGCGCTTATTCGACAGTCACGGATTTGGCCAGATTGCGAGGCTGATCTACGTCGCAGCCGCGGCGGACGGCGATGTGATACGCAAGCAATTGCAGCGGGACGACTTCCAGCAGCGGCAGCAACAGTTCGGGCGCGCTGGGAATGTAGAGCACATGGTCGACCAACTGGCTAATTTCCTTATCGCCCTCAATCGCCACAGCGATTACTTTTCCGGAGCGCGCCGTCACCTCCTGAATATTGGACAGCGTTTTTTCGTAACGTAGTTTCGAGGCTGGATCGTTACGGTCCTGCGTGGCCAGAACTGCGACCGGCAACGTTTCATCGATCAGCGCGTTGGGACCGTGTTTCATCTCGCCTGCCGGGTAGCCCTCGGCGTGGATGTAGGAGATTTCTTTCAGCTTCAGCGCACCCTCCAGGGCAATGGGGTAATGGATGCCGCGCCCCAGAAAAAGAAAATCGCGCGCATTCGAGTAAGTCCTCGCCAGGGCCATGCAGGGAGCATCGCACTGTTTCAAAATGTCACGAATTTTGTTGGGGATACGAGTCAGTTCTTCGACTAGCGCCAGGCTCTGCGCGTCGTCCACCGCCCCGCGCTGCTGCGCCAGGTAGAGCGCAAGTATGAACAACGCCGTCAGTTGCGCGGTGAACGCCTTGGTGGAGGCGACGCCAATCTCCGGCCCGGCATGGGTATAGATGGTGCCGTTCGCTTCTCGCGCGATCATTGCTCCGACCACGTTGCAGATGGCCAGGGTCTTCGAGCCTTTGGAAGCAATTTCTCTTTGCGCCGCAATGGTGTCCGCGGTCTCTCCCGACTGCGTGATCAACAGGCCGATGGCTTTCGAGTCAGCGATGGGATCGCGATAGCGATACTCGCTCGCGTAGTCAACCTCAACCGGCAGGCGCGCCAGCCGCTCGATCATATATTTGCCGACCAGACCGGCGTGCCAACTGGTGCCGCAGGCTGCAATGTTGATTTTGGTCGCGGCGCGAAACTCGGCCTCGGTGATCTGCATGTCGTCGAGAAAAACTTTGCCCGTGTCGAGCGAGACGCGGCCTAGCGTAGTGTCGCGGACGGCCCGCCCCTGCTCAAAAATTTCCTTGAGCATGAAGTGTTTGTAGCCGCCTTTTTCCGCCTGGATCGGGTCCCATGCAATGTGCTGCACTTTCCGTTCGATGGGGTTGCCGTCGAAGTCGGTGAGCGTGACGCCATCGGGCGTAAGGATGGCCATGTCGCCGTCCGCCAGAAAATAAAGATCGCGAGTGTGATGAAGGATTCCCGGCACATCCGACGCCATGAAATATTCGCCGTCGCCCAGGCCAATGACCGCGGGCGGTCCGCTGCGCACGGCGACTATCTTCTGCGGATGGTCTGCGGAAACAACGCCGATGGCGAAGGCCCCGGTCAGATGTCGGACTGCGGAGCGCACCGCTTCCTCCAGCGCAATCTTCTGATGATTTTTTCCCGCCGTAGAAAGTTCCGCTTCAATCAGGTGCGCGATCACTTCCGTATCTGTTTCGGTGACAAACTTGTGGCCCTGCGCGGTCAGTCGATGCTTGAGCTGAAGATAATTTTCGACGATGCCGTTATGCACTACCACGAGCCGCCCGGTGCAGTCGCGGTGCGGATGGGCATTTTCCTCAGTGGGCCGGCCATGCGTGGCCCACCGTGTATGGCCAATCCCATACGTGCCATGCAGGGGGTTTTGCCGCAGAACTTCTTCCAGATTTTTCAGTTTTCCGGGCGCGCGCCGCAGTTCCAGGCCGTTTGGGCCGCCTGCGACCGCGATGCCAGCAGAATCATATCCGCGATATTCCAGCCGCCGCAGCCCTTCAATAATGACCGGGACCGGGTCCTTGCTGCCCACGTAACCGACAATGCCACACATAGATTTTTATTGTACGTGGGCTGCTAAGTAGTGATCCAGAACATTGGGATTCGGATAGTGGGTCAATTTGAGGAATCCGCAGTTACCGGAAGTCCCGTTTTCACACACCATGACCCCAACTCGGAGTGTTCGCGGCAGTATCAACTCCGAGTAGCCCACCACTTGGCACTCAGGAATTTATCCTGGCGATAGGATCGTTCGGAGACTGGGCCAACCATAAGCGACTACCGGAAGGAACGCGCCTCCGATTTCAATATCCTTGGAAGAGACACGAAGCGCACCCGATCTTTCGTAAAAGCTGGAGGATGCATTGTCCTCAAGAACCCACACAGCCATATTCTTGAAACCATCGGCATCGAGACGGCTCGCGAGCTTCCTCAATAGCGCTGTGCCGATTCCACGTCTCTGAACATGCTGAAGAGTGTAGATCGTAAACAGTTCCGCATCGTAGCCGTCGATAGGGTCACGTATCGGGCCACCGCTGATGAACCCGACAACCACGCCATCTTGGATAGCGACGAAGACTGGTATTCCCGACTCGATCCGTTCACGCCAGCTTGCGGTTCTAGCTATTTCGTCCAATCCAGCGAGGTAGTTATCCGGCACAATACCTTTGTAGGTTGTGCGCCAGCTTTCGACATGAACATGGGAGATTGGACCTGCGTCCAGTCCCGTTGCAGAACGAATTGCATCCATCCTCACAGGTTAACTGTGGACACCATTGCTCGCCAAGCACAACGTCACACTCAACTCCGAATTACGGCGATCCGGAAACAATCCAAGGATGCCTGAAAAGTCAGCTCTACCTAAACTTCCCCTCATCCTGTCAGACTGACCCACTATCGAGATTTGGCAACTTCCGCTGGGTACAGACGCCCTGCGAAGCGTTGGTCCGCCTATGGTTCCAGCCGGTACGTGTACTCTTCAATCACGGGGTTGACCAGCACTTCGCGCGCGATCCGCTCCACTTCGAGCTGCGCCTCCGGCAACGCCAGCGAGTCGTCGAGGGTGAGCAGAAAATACTTTCCCTGGCGGACGTCTTCCACGCCGCGATATTGCATCTTGCGTAAAGCGCCGTGGATGGTTTGTCCCTGGGGGTCCAGCACGGTCTTGCGAAGCATCACATAGACATGGGCCTTCATCGTAGCTGATTATACGTAGTTGGCCTGGCAATTTGCCAAGCCCGCCAACAGCAAGGAAAATTGCATGACGAATTATCTGGAACTCCCTGCCGGACAGAAAGCGCCGGAGGTGGTTCACGCGGTGATCGAGATCCCCTATGGGGCCGTGAATAAGTATGAGTACGACAAGACCCTGCACGTGTTTCGACTGGACCGAAACCTCCACTCGCCGGTGCATTACCCCGGGGATTACGGCTTCGTTCCCAGCACGCTCAGCGAGGATGGCGACCCATTGGACGTGCTGGTGTTGGTCGATTCGCCCAGCTTTCCCGGCTGCCTGATGGAAGTGCGTCCCATCGGATTGCTGCAAATGCTGGACCAGGGAATTCCAGATGAGAAGGTGCTCGCCGTCGGCCGCAGCAATCCTCGTTATGCCGACGTTTGGAATTACACCGAAATCTATCCCCACATGCTGCGGGAGATCACCCACTTCTTCGCCATTTATAAAGACCTGGAAGGCAAGCGCGTGGAAGTGAAGGGCTGGCACGACGCATCGCAGGCCCGCGAAGCCATTACCGCCTCTATGCAGCGGTTTCAGGATGCAAAAATCAGAAAGAATGCGCCGGAGGAAAAGCCAGCGATCGCTACAATTCGCTAGAGTGTTTTCAGGTCAAGACTTAACAAAACATTGGGGTGCCCCATCCTTTGTGCGTCTTTGCACAAAGGGTGGGAGAGCACCATCAACCGGCTACTCTTTCGTTGGATTCGGCTGGCTTGCATGTTTTTCAGTGGACTGCGCGCCTGTCGAAAGTGAACTGGTTGTCCTGGGTGCAGCCGACGGCCCCGATCCAGTCGATGGACCCGACTGTCCACTCGCAATGTCCACACCGTTATAGATGATGTGGCTGTCCGTGCCGAACCGCTTGTAATCGTCATATTTCACGATCTCTCTCAGAGGCACGTCGTTGGGCAGGCACTCTTTGCAGCCCTTGAAGTGCAGCACTCCCTCGGCCTTTGTGTAGACCGGGAACCAGTATTTGCCGTCGATCTGCTGGCGATAGGTGGTGAAGGGAACGGAAAGGTCTTCCTGTCCGCGCTTGGTATTGTCCGGAATGTTCTTCCCGTTGGTCACGATGATCTGGAAATCCTGCGCGTCGACCCAGATGCGCCCTAAGAAATATCGGTGGTCTTTTTGCACCTGCTTCGGCGCTACGTCGAACACATACGTCCCAACCTGATCGATGCGCTGTTTCCCCACGTAGGCCACGCGATATTGGTCGATGTCTTCGCTGGTCAGCGTGAAGGGAAGGCGATGCTCGATGTCGTCGAAGTCCGCGGGACTCATCGAAACGCGCGTCAGCGTGTTGTCCGGCGCGTAGACGACGATCTCGTGCTTGCTCCCGGATGGGCTGAATACGATGTCGTCCACCTGGACATATTCACCATCGACGCCTCCATCGTAATCGAGTGTGTCCAGCTTTACGCTGCGGCGGTAAGTGTAGTTGTTCAGCGCCAGCTTGAACTGGCTTTCCTTGACGGCGAAGCGGGCGATGATTTGCTGTGCCGTAATTCCCACCGGCTGTGAGGTATCGAGTGGGCCGAACCCTGCATCCAACGGCGCGGGCGTAAAGTTTTGCACCTGAGAAACATTCTGTGCGTGCGCGGAAGAAACCATGCCGAAGCACGCACAGAGGAGACAAGCGCCTGCCGCTCTTACAAACAGGGATGACTCTCGCTTCGATCTCGAAGGCGAACTGCGGGCGGGTCTGTGAACTGAGATGAACGACCCGGCAAATGCATCAAGAGAAATAGCCACAAATCCTCGGCAGCTTACAGCGCGTACTGTAGACATTCCCTACCACCATAGACGAACTGAGCGGGAAACGGGATGCTTTGCGAGGGTCCGTGGTTACCAAGGTTCATGGTTAGTCACTACTTTCGTGCAACCTGCAATCCAGTGCCGCGTGCAAGCCAATGATTCACAACAGGTTGGAATGGCGCTCGCATTTGCCTTATCCAGAGTAGGATTTGATCTGTAGATTCGAACTCAGCGGGAAAAGCGCATGGCATTTGGCGAGAAATCCAAAGGGTTCACGGGGCAGAAGTCGCGGGAGCGTCAACCGCTGGAAGAAGCTGCGCTTTACGACTATGCCGTGCGCAGTCTTGGACGCAAAATGCGCACCGTCGCCGAACTGAAACGGCTGATGCGTCTTCGCGTCGAACCGGGCGAAGTGGGCGAGGCGAAGATGGAGGCCGTCATTCTTCGCCTGAAAGACCAGCGCTATCTGAATGACACGCGCTATGCCGCCGACTATACGCGCATGCGCCAGGAGAACGAAAAATTTGGCCGCCGCCGCGTGCAACAGGACCTGATCCAGCGCGGCGTGCATGGCGACATCATCGGCAAGACGCTCGACGCCGCCTATTCCGAGCTGCCGGAGCCGGAGCTGGCGCGGCGTTACATCGAACGCAAGCGCCTGCGCCAGCCGACGAACGACAAAGAAACCGCGCGTATCGTCCGCAACATGGTGCGCGCCGGATTTTCCATCGGCACAATTTTTTCCATCCTGAAAACGTGGAACGTCGAAGCCTCATCGCTCGAAGCCATCGCCGAAACGGACCTGGATGCGCCGGAATAAATATTTCCGGGCACACCTCATACATTTGTCATTCCACCCAGTCAAGTTTGAGTAGACCCCGGACTTCAGTCCGGGGATGAGTTCGAATTGAGATGCGCATTTAGGCTCTACCCGCACCTCTCACGGCGCAAAACTCATGCCCAACTGGGCGAACAGAAACGTGTAGGTGTCCGTCATCTTCCGCGAATTCTCCAGGTTCACCCTATGGTCGTTGTCTCCGGTCACACACAGCACCCCCGGATACGCCGTTCCCGCAACAACATGGTGATACGGCGAGTATGCATAGAGTGCATTGGACTGCGCGCATCCTTCCCGAAAAAAGTATGGAGACGATTTTTTGAAACGCCTCGACATTTGACAAGTGTTAGGCTACAGGCTACAGTTGTTCAGGTGAGAATACGCAACTTCATCCATAAGGGTTTGAAGAAGCTCTACACGGACGACGCCACCAGAGGCGTGCCTCCCCATACGTTGGACAAGCTCCGCAAGATGCTTGCCTTTCTGGACGACATGGAAGATCCCGAAGAGTTGCGGATGCTGCCCTCGTGGAAGGCGCATACCTTGCCGGGCGACCGCAAGGGCGCATGGAGCCTGAGTGTTACCGCCAATTGCCGGTTGACGTTTCGTATCGACACAACCGAACGCGAGATTTACGACGTGAACTTAGAGGACTACCACTAGGCCAAAGGAGAAGAGACCATGCCCATGAAGAATCCGCCCCATCCTGGGGATTTCATTCGGACAGAGATTATCGAGGCCGCAGGCTTGACGGTCACAGCAGCGGCGATAGCGTTGCGCGTCTCGCGGCCTACGCTATCCAGTCTGCTCAATGGCAAGGCCGACCTCTCCGGGAATATGGCGCTCCGTATCGAGAAAGCCTTTGGAGTAAAGATGGACACGTTGATGCGTATGCAGTCGTCTTATGACATTGCCCAAACGCGCAAGCGTGAGAATCAAATTCGTGTGCCGCGCATTTCCGTGTTGGCCGCCACGCATTAGCGAAGTGACATGCCGGGAACCTCAACGGCGCGGTTGAATGGGCGTGCCTTCAGGCCGTCCATTAAGTATGCAAATTGAATGCGGCTTCAGCCTCTGAGGGACTTCCAGCGGGGATTCCTTCCATTCTGCCATCACGAGAACCCATTCACCACAGACCGCGTTGTTAAACTCAATTAGGTATGCATAGTTCGTCCAGTTACAAGTCCGGTCCTGAAATCCGCGAGATGTTCCTTGCCTTTTTTGAGAGCAAAGGCCACACCCGCGTCCACTCCTCCTCGCTCGTCCCTCACAATGACCCGACCCTGCTGTTCACCAACGCAGGCATGAACCAGTTCAAAGACGTTTTCCTCGGCCTGGAAAAGCGGCCCTACACCCGCGCAACCTCAGCGCAGAAGTGCGTCCGCGCCGGCGGTAAGCATAATGATCTCGAAAACGTCGGCTTCACCCGCCGCCACCACACGTTCTTCGAGATGCTCGGCAACTTCAGCTTCGGCGACTACTTCAAAAAAGAGGCCATCGCCTACGCCTGGGAACTCGTGACCTCCGACAAATGGTTTGGACTGGATAAAGACAAGCTCTACGTCACCATCTTCAAAGGCGAAAATGGCGTGGCCCGCGATGACGAAGCCTACAACTTCTGGCTCCAACATGTCTCCAAAGACCGCATCTTTGAGATGGGCATGAAAGACAACTTCTGGCAGATGGGCGACACCGGCCCCTGCGGCCCCTGCAGCGAAATCTTTTACGACATGGGCCAGGCCGCATCGGAAACTCCGGACAAAGGCCTTCCCTTCGGCGAAGACGATGCCCGCTACGTAGAAATCTGGAATCTGGTCTTCATGCAATTCGACCGCAGCGCCGACGGAACACTAACCCCACTCCCCAAACCCTGCGTCGATACCGGCGCAGGACTGGAACGCCTCGCCGCCGTCCTGCAAAACAAGCTGTCGAACTTCGAAACGGATTTGTTCGTGCCGCTGATAATGAGTGCGTTCGCAGCTACCCTCGTCGCGACGGAGAAAAAGCCAGTAGACGCGACGGTGTATCCGCCAAACAATCCCAGCCTGCAGGTGATTGCCGATCACGCCCGCGCTGCAACTTTTTTGATTTCGGATGGATTGCTCCCATCCAATGAAGGACGCGGTTATGTTCTTCGCAAGATTCTGCGGCGTGCAATTCGCCACGGTCGCCAACTCGGCCAAGAACATCCCTTTATGGATCAGATGGTCTACGCTGTGCGCGATGAAATGCAGGAGGCCTATCCAGAATTGAAGGAAACTGCCGAGCGCATAGCGAAAGTTGTCGAAGCCGAAGAGCGGCAGTATGCTCGCGTGATTGGCGTTGGTGCCGAGAGGCTGGATGCATACTTTCGGGAATCCCTTCTCCTCCCTGAGGATGATCGGGTAAATGACAATTTGCTCAACGACTTCGTCAATTCGCTCCCCATAACTTCTCCGGGTCGGATGTATGGGCAGCTTGCCTCGAAGTTTGTCGAGTTTCTTAAAGACTATTCACTCAGACCTTGGGAGGCGACGCAGGAGTCGGTGGAGAAATTTGTTGACCAACTTCCAACGGCCCAGAATGACTTTCTCCGCAGGAGAGACTTCCATCGGGTGGAGCAGTTCGTAGAGTTCGCAAAGAATGCCTCCCGTCATTCACAAAACGTACTCAAGGGTGGAACCGCATTCAGGTATTACGAAACATTCGGGTTGCCGGAAGATTTCTTAATAGACGCTTCTCGTGACGTTGGCTTCGAGTTTGATCGACAAGGCTTCGAGCGCGCCCGCGCAGAAGAACAAGACCGCGCCCGTGCGTCCTGGAAAGGCGGCTCGAAAGCGACCGCCAGCCCGGTCTATCGCGAACTGCCGAAGACAATCTTCGAAGGCTATCGCCAATTGGAATCCACGCAATGCGAAGTCCTCGCTCTAGTCAAAGACGGACTCGGCGTGCAGGAAATCAAAGCAGGCGACAGCGCGGAAATCGTGCTCGATCACACCAGCTTCTACGCCGACTCCGGCGGTCAGGTCGGCGACCATGGGTGGTTCTATTCGGAAGATGGTCCGCCGCGGCGGATGATCGTCGCCGACGTTCTCGGCTGCACCAAGCCGGTGCAGGGCATCTTCGCGCACAAGGTAGTTGCGAAACAGTCTATCTATATAGGTGACAAGCTCCGCACGGTCGTCGATCCCGCATTCCGTTCCGCCACGATACGCAACCACACCGGTACCCACCTGCTGCACGCAGCGCTGCGCGAAACCCTTGGCACCCACGTCAAGCAGGCCGGCTCGCTCAACGATCCGCAGCATCTGCGCTTCGACTTCTCCCACTTCACCGCCGTCGCCGATGAAGAGTTGCAGGACGTCGAAGACCTCATCAACAAAAATGTTCTCGCCAACACTCGCGTCGAAACCATCGAAGATGTTCCCATCGATGTTGCCGTGAACGAGTACCACGCCATGGCGCTATTCGGCGAAAAGTATGGCGACCGCGTGCGCGTGGTGAAGATCGGCGACTTCTCCACGGAACTCTGCGGCGGCACGCACACCAGCGCCACCGGCGAAATCGGCCTGGTCAAATTAGTGAGTGAAGGCAGCGTTTCCTCCGGCGTGCGCCGCATTGAGGCCGTCACCGGAACCGGCGCGCTCGAAGAATTTCGTCGCGGCTTCGCCGTCACAAAATTAGCCGAGCAAATCGCGGGCAAGACCGACGCCCACTCACCCGCCGAAGCCCTGCGCCACAAAATCACTTCCCAGGAAGACGAACTCAAGCGCCTGCGCCGCGAACTGGATGAAGCCCGCATGAAGTCCGCTGCCGGTCGCGTGAGCAACGCCGCAGCGGAAGCCGTCGAGGTCTCTGGAATCAAAGTTCTGGCACAGCGCGTGGACGCGCTCGACCGCGGCCAGATGCGGACACTCGTCGACAATCTTCGGACCAAATTAGGTTCCGGTGTGGTCGTTCTCGGCGGCGTACAGGAGGAAAACAAAGTCTCGCTCATCGTCGGCGTTACCAGAGACCTCACCGCACGCGTGCAGGCCGGAAAAATTGTCGCGCAACTGGCAAAAAAAGTTGGCGGCTCCGGTGGCGGACGGCCAGACATGGCTGAGGCCGGCGGCAAAGATGCCAGCGAGTTGGACGCCACCCTGCGAAGTGCACCGCAGGTGGTGCAGTCGCTCCTGGTTTGAAATCAGTGTCCGGAAATGGACACCGGGTTTTTACCGGTTTTCTTCGGGTATCGCACTGGGTTCCGTCGACCGTTGCATGGCGTTTTCTGCTATCCGGCGCGCGCGCAAAAATCTATACTGTAGGTGCTCTGGCGCGTTGTCTGCTACTGAGACGCGTGCCTCTTTTCTTCTCGCATCCTGCCCTCCACCCCACACGCTTCTGCGTCCGCAGAAGCGTGTGTCTTGCGGCGCTCGGCCTGTTTTTTGGCGGCCTGGGCGTTCCGCGGGCGCTTGCCTCCTCGGCGCATTGGGCCAGTGTTGAGGCGTATGCGCGCGCGGAAGTCCTCCAGCGGCGACTGGAAACCAAGCCTGTCCGCGAGCGGACCCGCGGAGACTATGAGCGGGCGCTGGATGCCTACCGCGCCGTGTATCACGGCGATCCTGGCTCGCCGGATGCACCCCGCAGCATTGCCGCCGTCGCCGATCTTCTTGCCAGCGAAGGACGTTGCTTTCACGATGCGCGGCTGTCCCACGACGCCATTGCGCAATGGGAATTTTTGCGTACCCAATATCCAGCCAGCCCATTGCGCCAGCGCGCGCTATTCCAGCAGGCGGAGATTGAACAGCGCGACCTGCATGACCGTGCCGACGCAAAAAAAATCTATCGCAGTTTTCTGACCCATTATCCGCACGATGCTTTGGCGGAAGAGGCCCGCGTCGGGCTGCGCGGCGAGAAGTCTCCACGAATAGTTTCTGATAGCAGAACGACCGCGCGCGAGACGAGACTGCTATTTCCAGCGCCCGCATATACAAATCCTGTTCCTGCAACAAAGCTGCATCTCGCGCAACACCCCGCTTCCACCGCCGCTTCCGTCGGGAAAAATCCGGATGCATCGATTCAGGGCGTGCGCTACTGGGCTGTCCAGAGTACGACCCGGGTGGCCGTCGATATGAGTGGGCCTGTCCCTTTCCATGCGTATCTGGAGCAGGGCGGCAGGCAGATCACGCTGGTTTTCTTCGGAGCGCGTCCGGCGGAAACTTTGCTCCAGCATCCCATTGCGGTGCAGCGGGACGCGAACCTTCGCTCTGCCCGAGTCAGCGCGCTGACCGCCGATCAAACGGAACTCATGCTGGAACTGAGTCACCCCGCGAGCTTTTCTTCTTTCACGTTGTCTAATCCGGACCGGCTCATTCTGGACCTTCATGCCGCGCAGCCCTCGGACCTGTCGGCGATTGCAGCGCGCTATGCGCCGAGACGTCCAACTGTCGCGGAGCCAGAGGCATCCTCCAGCGATTTGCAAATGCTTCACAAGGCGGTCGTCCGCAAGCCGAAAAACAGCCTCGTGACCAGTCCTGAGTCGAACCGCGCTTCGATGCCGGTACAGCATGTGGCTCCAGTGGTCTTGCCCGAATCATCGTTGGCCGCTGGGCCAATGATGGACGGACAGCCTTCGATGACTCGCGTTCTTGGATTGAGGATTCGCCGCATCGTGATCGACGCCGGTCATGGTGGGCACGATTCCGGCACGTTGGGGCCGAACGGCCTGGAAGAAAAAGATGTTGCCCTCGATGTGGCGCTGCGACTGGGACATCTGTTGCAGCAGAGATTGGGAGCGGATGTCATTTATACGCGAAGGACCGACAAATTTGTTCCGCTGGAAGAGCGGACTGCGATTGCCAATCGCGCCCGCGCCGACTTGTTTATTTCCATCCATGCCAATTCCAGTTCCGACCCGGACGCGCGCGGCGTCGAGACATATTTTCTGAATTTCACCGCTTCGCCGGACGCGCTGGCAGTGGCAGCCAGGGAGAACGCAGTCTCGGACCGCTCCGTGCATGAGCTTTCCGGGTTGGTGCGCAAAATCACGCTAAGCGACAAGATCGATGAATCGCGCGAATTTGCCGGAGACGTACAGCAGTCACTTTACGATGGTCTGGCTCCGGGCAATGTCGGCCTGAAAAATCGCGGCGTGAAGCAAGCCCCTTTTGTGGTTTTGATTGGCGCGCATATGCCGTCTATTCTGGCGGAGATATCGTTCTTGACGAATCCGCAGGACGCGAGTGAACTGTCGCGGCCAGTCTATCGCGAGCGGCTTGCAGAGGCTTTGTATCGGGGCGTCGCTCGATACGTGGATGGGATGAGTGGAGTTCGTGTGGCGAAAACTGTACGGCCCGACGCGATCCCGACACCAGCGGAGTGATAGTCTGAGGGTCGAAACCATGCTTCGGCCTTCCCTCGCAGTTCGTCCTCTTCTAACACTGCTCTTCGCAGTGTCAATCGTTTTTCCCACCGTGACTTTTGCCACGCCTGCGAAGACCCATAAGGCCCCACCAGCTACCAAAGTTGCCGCTCCGCAATCCGCCAAGCTCCAGCCGGAAGCGCCGCATCCCCTGTTGCCACAGACCTTTGCCGGGTGGGAGCTGACAGGCAAGCCGCAGCAAGCGAGCCAGCCCGAGGCGGCCGATGACGGGGATGCCGGTGTGCTACGCGAATATGGGTTTACCCGGTACGAGGCAGCGAGTTATACGCGCGACGATGGCAAGATGACGGCGAAGGCCATCGAGTTTGGCGACGCCACTGGCGCCTATGGAGCTTTCACCTTCTACCGCAGGCCCAACATGACCCAGGAAAACATTGGGCAGGGCGCCGCGTTTGACGGTACACGCGTACTCTTCTGGCAAGGGACGGTGCTGGTCGATGCGAAGTTCGATCGCCTGACTCCGATGTCCGCCTCGGAACTGCGCGATCTGGCGACGCAGTTACCGAAGCCAGTGGGAAATCAAGGGACGCTCCCCACGCTACCGGGTTATCTGCCGCTGCAACATATTGAGCCGATGACCATACAATATGCGATTGGTCCGCAGGCATATCAATTGAGCGGCGGGGTACTGCCCGCCGGGCTGGTCGACTTCAATCGCAGCGCGGAAGTTGTCACGGCGCAATATAACGCGCTGAATGGGACCGGCGCGCTGACCGTGATCAACTATCCCACACCGGACATTGCCATCGATCGTCAGCGTGCAATCCAGGCGTATCTGAGCGGTCACGGACCATCCCAGGGAGCAGCGCAAGCAGCCAACCCGACATCGTATGCCTGGACATCCGCACTCTCGGACAGCAATCCCGCCGCATTGCAGTCGCGTCGCTCGGGCCCACTCGTCGCGGTGACGTCAGGAAGTTTTTC
The DNA here is from genome assembly GCA_021790655.1 of Acidobacteriota bacterium. Taxonomy (GTDB): domain Bacteria; phylum Acidobacteriota; class Terriglobia; order Terriglobales; family Acidobacteriaceae; genus JAKAAZ01. Next base: position 15,740 of record JAJYGR010000100.1, read on the forward strand.
CGCGGAAGATGCGCAGCAGATTTTGCAGCGCGTGCATTACGAAGTAAATCTGACGCTGAGCAATGGGACAGGATATCGTTCCGACTCCTCGAAAGTTGCGCAGATTATTTTGAGTGTTGCGATTATGGTTGGAATTTTTGCGCTCATCGCAATTGTTTCTGCTGTCTCTCTTGGCGGGGCGCGCATCGCGTGGCGAAAAATGCGAGGGAAATCCGCGCTGACCTCGGATGAGTCGGCGGAATTCATTCGCTTGAATTTGAAGGATTGAAAATTTTCTGGCAAAAGATTTCGAGAACAAAAACGTGTATTTTTCAGGTGGAAAAGAGCGGCAAGCAAAAACCTCCCGCAGATTGAACTGGTAATGGTGCAGTTATCAATTAATGCAATTAGAATCAATAGTTTGAAAGGGACACTGTGGCGATTTGGCGAATATCGGGAGAAAATCCAGGCGAACTCGGCGGCCCCGGGAATTCAATTCAACGCATTGATAATAAAGACTTTATTTTATGTCTGAAATTGCCTTGACACCCACTGGCGTGGCTCATAGTATGACGCCAGAAAGTTCTGATGGCTTTGCCTCCGTTGGAACTATTCTCCCTACAAGAAAAGGCCGCCCTGTTGCCGGGTGGCCTTTTCGTTTCCAAAGTCCGTCTAAACGGTAGCATTATGTTCATCCTTCTCGCCTTTCCCGTGATCGCAACTCTCTACGCACTCCCACTTCTGTTCGGATGGGTTGGCCCCAACCCGATCTATGGTTTTCGCAATGATCGTACGCGTACAAACAGGGCACTGTGGTATCGAGCGAACCGGACAGCAGGACTGGCAGTGCTGATCGCCATGGCGTGCTGCGTGGCGCTGGAGTTTTCCATTCCAGCTTTGCGCAACAGCAAAGCTGGACATCTGTCGTCGGTCCTGATTCAGATCAGCGCAATCGTAATCGCGAATGCGTGGACGACATTTCGGATTTTGATGCAATCGCGCGCCCGTCGTTAGTCAAAATGGAGTGACCGGTCCAATGCGCTATTCGTCAGCCGTGCGGCTGCGGCGACGCCTGCTGGAACTGCTCCGGTGGATGCTCATTGATCTGCTCCCACGGCGCATTTTGCAACTCTGACAAGCGTTGCTTCGGCAAACAATGGGGATAATTTTTTTGCAAAAAGTCGATCATCTTTTCGCGGACCAGACAACGCAGGTCCCAAAGCTTGCTGGAATCCGCGGCACTCATCAGCGCGCGAATCTGCATCGTCTGCTGAAAGAGGTCCGTGACCTGCAAGACATTCACTTTGCCATCCCACAAAGGAGTGCTCTTCAGCACGCGCGTCAGTTCTTCCCGCAACGGTTCGATGGGGCAAGTGTAGTCGGCATAGATATAAAAGTTTCCCATCAGGTTGGCGGAAGTGCGCGTCCAGTTTTGGAAGGGATGATCGATGAAGTAACTGAGCGGCACGATGAGACGTTGCAGGTTCCAGATGCAAACCACTACGTAGGCGGTCGTGATTTCTTCGATGCGGCCCCATTGCCCTTCGACAATCACCACGTCATCGATGCGGATTGGCTCTGTAAATGCGATTTGGATGCCAGCTAGCAGGTTTGAAACGGTTGATTTTGCCGCAGCCGCCAGGGCCAGCGAGGCGAGACCGGCGGAAGCCAGCAGCCCCACTCCGTACTGCCACAGCCGTGTGTTGTTAAACGTGTACAGGATAAGCCCGATGGCCAACAGGCCGATAAATCCCAGTGCCAGCCGTCGCATGACAGCCATCTGGGTGCGCACGCTGCGCGCGCGCAGGTTATTTGCTGCGGAAATATCGTACCGGCGCATCAGAATGTCTTCTATTGCATAGACGGCAGCGAAAAGCAGCCATGCCATACAGAGAATGAAGAGGATGTGCAGGACGTGTTCCAAGATGCCGTAAAGATGGTCTGAGATTCCAAAGGCGGGAACTGCCAGCATGGTTGCGGCGATGAAGAACAGCCCAAGCGCAGGCTTACGGAAGTAGCGAAGAATGCTGGGATGGGTCGGTGCTATGGTTCTGCGAAGTACGAAGCGGAAGACGAGCGAGTAAATGGCGAAGCTGGCAAGAAGCGCCCCGCTGAGAACAAAAGAACCCAGCACCAGCCTATGTGCATGGTGCGCAATCCCAGGCAAAATCGGTGTAACGGACGACATAAAAACATCAAGCGAAGAAGCGATTTGCTGCATTGATGACTCCCGGCGATACAGTATTCCGGATGGAAGGAATGCCTCGATTCCGTTATGCGGAAGTTCTCTGGTAATCGCCGCTCTTTCCGCCAGATTTTTGCTGCAACGCAATCTCTCGAATGACAATTCCCTTGTCCATGGCCTTACACATGTCATAGATGGTCAAAGCGGCGACGGAGGCTGCCACCATCGCTTCCATCTCCACGCCGGTTGGACCGGAAGTGGCTGCAATGGCACGGATCGAAATGCCATTCGGCTGCATTTCCGTCGCCACATCGATAAAGCTGAGAGCCAGCGGATGGCACATGGGAATCAACTCCGCTGTACGTTTGGCAGCTTGAATCCCGGCAAAGCGGGCGACCTCCAGCGGATTGCCTTTGGGATTGGCTGGCAGCGCGGCCAGCACTGCGGCGGAAAGTTCAACGAACGCTGTCGCGACTGCCTCGCGGCGAGTGACCTGTTTGTCGCTGACATCCACAATGCGCGCGCATCCAGAGGAGTCGTAGTGGGACAGCTTGCTCATACTTATCAGCCTAGCAGGACTGTCATTTCCGGACACTCGTTTTGCGGCCAATCCAGACATTCTCTTTTTTTCGCACTATCATGGTGAGTTCGGTCTGGTGGTCCGCCGTTGGGAGAATTCACAAATACTGTAGACGTAAATAAGGTGTGTCACTCTGAGGTCGCTGCGGCGATCGAAGAATCCAGAGGGTGTTGGCAACGCAATCTAGGCAAACATTCTCTGGATTCTTCACTCCGGTTGCTTCGCCACGGCGAACGACCTCCGTTCAGAATGACTTCTTTTAATGTCCGGCTACACTAACCATCCATCCGCTCAAAGCGTGGCGTGCAAGCATGATGACTCTTTTCCAACCCGATCTTCTTTTTGCGCGCGGGCGATTTCATGCAGGCGCGGGTCTGCTGGTGGATGCGAAGGGCGTTATCGTTGCCTTGAAACTTCTTGAGGAGTCGGGGAATCTCTCCGCGACACTGCCTGCCGATGTGGATATTGTCCGGCTTCCCGGCACGGCGCTGCTCCCCGGCTTCGTCAATGTACATTCGCATAGCTTTCAGCGGCTGATTCGAGGCCGCACCGAATCGCGACGCAGCGGCGGACGCGATTTCTGGTCATGGCGCGGGGCCATGTATCACGCGGCAGCGTCGCTTTCCCCGGAGCAGGTCTACCATGTGGCCCGCATGACGTTTCTGGAGATGACGATGGCGGGTACAACTACCGTGGGCGAATTTCATTACATCCATCGCGCGCCCGACGGCAGGCCGTACCCGGACCCGAATCTGCTGGCGCATCAAGTGATTGCCGCCGCGCGGTCTGTCGGCATTCGCATCGCGCTCTTGCGCACGGCCTACCAGCGCGCGGGATTCGATCTGCCTCCCGATCCGTGCCAGACACGCTTTCTCGAAACCACGGACGAATTTCTTGCCAACGCCGCCGACCTGCATCGCCAATATCATTCGACCGATGCGTGGGTGGGCGTCGCGCCGCACAGTGTGCGCGCTGTGCCGATCAATGCAATCGAGTCGATGGTGGGCTATGCGCGGGAACGCCACCTGCCAGTACACATGCATGTCTCGGAGCAGATTGCGGAAGTTGCAGCTTGCCAGCGCGAATACGGGACGACCCCGGTGCGGCTGCTGGCGCGGCATGGCGTGCTGGATGAGCATTTTACGGCGGTCCACGCCATCCACATCGATCGCGAAGAGATGGATCTGCTCGCCACAAGTAGCGCGACCATCTGCTCCTGCCCAACCACGGAGCGCAATCTTGGCGACGGGATTTTTCCTGCACGCGACGTAATGGAACTCGGCATCCCGGTTGCATTTGGGTCGGACAGTCAGGCGCAAATCGATCCGCTGGAAGACGCGCGCGAGTTGGAATATCATTTGCGGCTCCAGCATCAACAACGCAGTCTGTTGGACGGCATCGACGGGCAGGAACTCTCCGCGCGATTGTTTCGCTGTGCCAACGCGAATGGCGCTGCTGCGCTCGGCTGTCAGGCAGGCGAGTTGGAAGAGGGTAGGCTGGCGGATTTCTTCACCGTCGATCTGAACGATGTGTCGATAGCTGGCAACAATCCCGACGATCTGCTGTCCATGATTGTCTTTGGTCTCGACCGCAGCGCCATTGCCGATGTTGCCGTAGGTGGCCAATTTTTAGTGCGCGACCATCGGCACCCGCATCAGCAAGAAATACTCAACGAATATCTGGAGGTCGCTCGCAAGGTCTGGCCCACGCAGCAGCTTGCAGCGAAATAATTATGCTAACGATGACAACGAGTTCGGCCTCCACCATTCGCGCGCCGCGTGGCAATACGCTGCGCTGCAAAGGCTGGCGCCAGGAGGCGGCGCTGCGCTGTCTGATGAACAACCTCGATCCAGAGGTCGCCGAAGCGCCGGAAAAACTGGTCGTGTACGGCGGCATCGGCAAGGCCGCGCGCAATTGGGAGTGCTATCACGCCATCGTGCGTGAACTGGAGCAGCTCGGCAATGAGGAAACGCTGCTGGTGCAGTCTGGCAAGCCGGTCGGTGTTTTTCCTACGCAGGAAAACGCGCCACGCGTGTTGATTGCAAACTCGAATCTCGTCGGCGCGTGGGCCAACTGGGATGAGTTCCACAAGCTGGACCGCGCCGGGCTCATCATGTATGGGCAGATGACGGCGGGCAGTTGGATTTACATCGGCACGCAGGGAATTCTGCAGGGGACCTTTCAGACATTTTCTGCGATGGCGGACCGGCATTTTGGCGGAACGCTGGCGGGCAAGCTGGTCGTGAGCGGCGGCATCGGCGGTATGGGCGGAGCGCAGCCGCTGGCGGCTACGATGAACGGCGCAGTCTTTCTCGGCATCGATCCGGATCGTACGCGCATTGAACGCCGCTTGCAGACAGGATACTGCGACCGCATGGTGGAATCGCTCGACGAAGCGTTGCGTTTGTGCGAGGAAGCGAAGAGCAAAAAGCAGGCGCTCTCCGTGTGCCTGGTGGGAAATTGTGCCGAGGTGTTGCCGGAGCTGGCGCGGCGCAAGGTAGAGATCGACGTCATCACGGACCAGACCAGCGCGCACGATCCGTTGAATGGTTATATTCCCGCTGGCCATTCGCTGGAAGCAGCGGCGGAGTTGCGCCAGCGCGATCCGGTGGAATATGTGAAGCTCTCCATGCAAAGCATGGCCGTGCATGTGGAAGCGATGCTGGCCATGCAGCGGCACGGCGCGGTCGCGTTCGATTACGGCAACAACATTCGCAAGCGCGCTTTCGATGCCGGATGCACGCGGGCCTTCGACATTCCAGGCTTTACGCCGGAGTACATTCGTCCGCTGTTTTGCGAAGGAGCGGGACCGTTTCGCTGGGTCGCGCTTTCCGGCGATCCGGCGGACATCTATCGCACCGATGAGCTGGCGCTGGAGTTGTTTCCAGAAAATGAAATTCTCACGCGATGGATCCATCTGGCCCGCGAGCGGGTGCAGTTTCAAGGCTTGCCAGCGCGCATCTGCTGGCTGCGCTTTGGCGAACGAGCGCGCATGGGCGAGGCCATGAATGATCTTGTCCGCAAGGGCGAGCTGAAAGCGCCCATCGCGATTGGCCGCGACCATCTCGACACCGGCTCGGTCGCTTCGCCCTACCGCGAAACCGAGCAGATGAAAGATGGCTCGGACGCCATTGCGGACTGGCCGATCCTCAATGCGTTGCTGAACACCGCGAGTGGAGCGAGTTGGGTCTCCTTCCATCACGGCGGCGGCGTGGGCATGGGCTATTCCCTGCACGCCGGGCAGGTGTGCGTGGCGGACGGCACGAAGTCCGCCGGGGAACGTCTGCATCGCGTGTTGAATAACGATCCGGGTATTGGCGTGGCACGGCACGCGGACGCAGGCTACGAAAAGGCAATCGAAACGGCGGAGACGAAAGGCATCGCGATTCCCATGCGGCGGACGGGTAAACCTCGCGCATGAGAGGAGCTTTCTCAGGCAAGTTCGCGGTGGTCCATTGCGGACAGTTGGTGACCATGGCCGGCGCCATGCGCGCGCGGCGTGGGCCTGCCGAAATGCGCGAACTGGCAATGATCGAAGACGGCGCAATGCTCATTGCAAATGGAACGATTGAGCGAGTCGGCGCGACGGACGAAATTCGCAGATTTCTCGCGGAAGAAAAAAGCATTTCCGTCCTGGATGCGCAAGGTTGCCTGGTGACACCAGGATTCGTCGACGCGCACACCCACGCAGTCTTTGCCGGTTCGCGCGCAACAGAGTTTGAGCAGCGCATTGAAGGAAAAACTTATCGGCAGATTGCCGCCACCGGTGGAGGCATCGCCAACACCATGCGCGCTACGCGGCTGGCGACAGAAGAACAATTGCTGGAGCAGACCTACCGCCATGCGCAATGGTTTCTGCGCACCGGCACGACGACTATCGAGGCCAAATCCGGCTACGGTCTCTCGCTCGAAGCAGAACTGAAAATTCTGCGCGTGATTCGTTCTCTGAGCCAGAAGATGCCGCTGCGTGTAGTGCCGACGCTGTTGGCGGCCCATACCGTTCCTCCGGAGTTTCGACAGAATCGCGAGGGGTACATTGCGCTCATCCTAAAGGAGATTTTGCCGCAGGTGCAGCGAGAAAATCTGGCGCGGTTCTGCGATGTTTTCTGTGACGAACATGCTTTCACGCTGGCCGAGAGTCGGGCCATTTTGACTGCGGCGAAGCAGGCCGGGCTGGGATTGCGCATGCATGTGGAACAGTTTGCCGCCGACGGTGGCGCAGCGCTGGCAGCCGAACTCGGCGCGGCCACAGCAGACCATTTGGAATGTACCGACGCGCAGGGAATTGCAGCACTCGCGCTCTCCAATGTCCAGCCAGTGCTGGTGCCAGCCTCGGTCTTTTGCCTGGGACGAAGTCAATATCCGCAGGCGCGCGCGATGATCGATGCCGGCTTGTCGGTCGTGCTCGCGACGGACTTCAATCCCGGTTCCTCGCCCACAACATCGATGCCCTTCGTCATGTCCCTCGCGTGCCAGCAGATGAAGATGCTACCCAGCGAAGCGTTGACAGCGGCCACCATCAACGCGGCATACAGCCTCGGACTGGGAGACACGGTTGGCTCGCTCGAACCGGGCAAGGCCGCCGATTTTTCGATTCACGAATTCAAGGACCATCGCGAGCTGGCCTACTTTGCCGCAATGCCCAACCTGCCGCAGGTTTTTATCGCGGGGCAACGCCTGGAAACCTGTCCAGGCCCATTTTCGCGCGCAGCGTTGCAGGGTGAGCTGTGACGATGCTAGAAGATTTGTCTCCCGCTCTGCTGCTGCGGGAACTGGTGCGTATCCCGTCGGTCTCTTCCATTTCTAATCGTCCTGTGATGGAGTTTGTCAAAAGCGTCTTACAGCCGAGCGGGTGGCACATCCGAGAGTTGCCTTACAACGATGCAGCAGGCGTGGAGAAGCTGAATCTGATCGCCACGCCTCCGTGCCAAAGGGCCGACGATTTTTCTGTCGATCTGGCGTTTGTCTGCCATAGCGATACGGTACCGTACAACGTTGCGTGGCCCAACGCGATCGATCCTGCGATATGCGATGGACTGCTTCACGGCTGCGGGGCCTGCGATGTGAAGGGGTTCCTCGCCTGCCTGCTGGCTGCTTTCGCAGGCATGCCTGAGTCGCAATACGCTTCTACAGTTGCGCTGGTTTTAACGGCGGAAGAAGAAATCGGCTGTCTTGGGGCCACACGATTGGTGGACGCAGGATTATTGCGGCCTCGTCATGTGGTGGTGGGCGAACCTACCTCGCTGCATCCGGCGCGGGCCGGGAAGGGCTACGGGCTGGCGGAGATTCGCGTGCAAGGGAAAGAGGCGCACAGTGCTCATCCCGCACAAGGGGCCTCTGCGATTTATCGCGCGGCCCGGCTTATCGGTAGGATCGAACAGCTTGCTGCGTCGCTGGAAAAATCGACGCACCATAAAAAGCATCATCTGTTTGATCCACCATTCACGACGATCAACGTCGGGACAATCGAGGGCGGAACGGCCAAGAACATTGTTCCAGGCGAATGCAAATTTTTGCTGGAGTGGCGGCCAGTTCCGGGAGAGGCGGATGGCATGGTTCCCGATGCCGTTCTGGCCATCATTGAAGAATTGCATCACGACGATCCCGATTTCACTTGCAAATTGCAAGTGATTCGCGAGCAGGCCGGATTTGAAACTCGCGAAGGTTCTCCGCTGGTGCGGCGCTGGATCGAGTTGACTGGCCGGTCCGCCATAGGCGTGCCGTTTGGAACGGAAGCGCCCTTGTTTTCAAAACTGGCCGAGGATGTACTTGTCGTCGGCCCCGGCGATATGTGTACCGCCCACAGCGAGCGCGAATGCGTGCCATTGGAGGAATTGGAGCTATGCGTATCGTATCTACGCCATCTTGTGATGCATCCACTGGACGCAGACCGATGATCGGTCTCGATTCAAGTTCCCTATGGAGCAGTTCGCTTCTGGAGTTCCGCGAACGCGTTGCAGCAGACACGCCGACACCGGGAGGCGGCGCTGTCGCTGCCGTCACGGCGACGTTCGCGGCGGCATTGCTGCGGATGGTAGCCACGATCTGTACCCATCGCGCGCCTGATACTGCCTTGGAATCAACACTAGCGGATGTGAAAGTCTGCGAAGCTAAGTTGATGCAGTTCGCCGACGAGGATGTGCGGGCCTTCGATGCGTATATGGAAGCTCAAAAAAATCACAAATCTCTTGCACCGGAAGCGTTGCAGGCGGTATTGTTCACTTGCGCCAGTGTGCCGCTGGAAGCTGCGGAGCAAGTAGAAAAGCTTCAATCGCTGGCAGCAAAAATAGCGGGGAAATGTCCTGCATTTCTTGCCAGCGATATTGCGACTGCGAGGCATTTACTCCACGCAAGCCGCGAGGCACTTCTGGCCAATGTCGCGATCAATTGCAAGGACCTGGAAGAGTGTGCAGAGAAGCGAGCGTTGGAGCAGCGCTTGGAGCGTCTACGGCACGCTCAGCAATCCATAGCGGATTTACAGATACTTAATCGAAAATAAGGTCGGTCATTCTTCGGTCGCCGCGGCGACCGAAGAATCCAGAGGGTGTTGGCAACGCAATCCAGGCAAACATTCTCTTGATTCTTCACGCCTGCCGCTGCCGCCCACGGCGAAGGGCAAAATGGGCCGTCCGCCGCGGCTATTGCGGCGTGACGAACAGCATCAGCCGCTCTCTGCGAAAAACCTTGCCTTGTGCCT
>JAJYGR010000112.1 GCA_021790655.1 Acidobacteriota bacterium
GATGGCCGCTACTCGCAGACAGGAAACATCAGTATCAGCCGCAGGAATGGGTCGCTCACGAAGTGGGGTCGCGCTGGACGGATGCAACTTTCCCAAGAATTACCAACTCTCGAGCCGCCAGCGGGGTCGAACGGTCGCGCGTAAACCGCTGGCTGGGTTGTAGTGAATGCCTTCACTCATCATACCGACAGCAATTCCGTTCTTACAGTTGACGATCTGGATTTATTTCCAGAGAGGATTACAGAATCTCAGGATACAGCAGCTCTGTGAAGCGTGGATCATCGAACATTTCCTGAAAGTCTGAATCCAGACGCGCCTGAATGCGGTTCTTGGAATTCAATTCAATGGCGCGACTGAGCTGTTCCAGGCAGTCCTCCGCACGACTGGTCAGGCTGTACATTACGGCCAGACCGTAGTGCGCATAATCCGCTGCCGGATGCTCTTTCAGGATCATCTGCAATTGCTCGCGAGCGTCTTCATAATTGCCAGTGTTGAGCAGCGAAATTGCGTAGTCGTACTGCTCCTCTGGGCTGTGAAAAGTAATGTTGTTTTTCTCCATCTGCCGCTGACATGCTGTCAAATGCACGCGGACACGGTCCACCATTTCTCCCGCATCGGAAGAGAGCAACGCCTCCAGCGAGGCCTTCGCTTTCTCATACTTGCCTTCCCGCATCAGACGGACCGCCGTCTCATATTGCTGAATGCGTTGCTTCCGCGCCGGGTCGGAACCGACAGTGGTTTTGCCCGCCAGAATACGGGGCATCACAGCGGTTTTCTTTTTGGGTTGCGTTTGTTTCATTGAAGACTCACTCGTCTCACAGACTCTTTCGGCAATATAGATGCCTGGGGAATGCCGACCCTCGTTAACCTAACAGGAAACCCTCATATCTGCAACGGACCCGCTGGGAACTATATTTTCTCAATAGACATAGCAAACGAGTTTCCAACAACGAGATGCGGCCTTGTACTGCGTCAGACAGGCTTACAGCGGACGCTCCCGACACCCTCCGATGTAAACTTATAGCTGGATACGAATATGCCAGAAACCTTCCGCAGAAAGACCCCTACTGTCCTGGTCGGCAACGTTCGCGTTGGCTCCGATGCCCCAGTTGTTGTGCAGTCCATGACGAACACGGACACCGCCGACGTTGCCTCGACCGTTGAGCAGGTGGCCGCCCTGCACCGTGCCGGCTCAGAGATCGTCCGCGTCACCGTCAATAACGACGAAGCTGCCAAAGCTGTGCCGCATGTGGTAGAGGCGCTGACCAAGCGGGACATCCATGTGCCCATCGTCGGCGATTTCCATTACAACGGGCACCAGTTGCTGAAGAAGTATCCAGAGTGCGCCCGCGCGCTGGCAAAATATCGCATCAACCCCGGCAATTGCTCCATCGGCCGCAAGGATGATGAAAACTTCCGCTCCATGATCGAATGCGCGGTCGAAAACCAGAAACCGGTGCGCATTGGCGTCAATTGGGGTTCGCTCGATCAGGCTCTCCTGACCCGCATGATGGATGAGAATGCGAAGCTCGCCAAACCGCGAGATGCGCGCGATGTGATGATGGAAGCCATGCTGGTCAGCGCGCTCGACTCCGCGGCCATGGCAGAGCGGTACGGCCTGCGCCATGACCAGATCATTCTGAGCGCCAAAGTGAGCGGCGTGCATGATTTGATCGATGTGTACAGGATGCTGGCTGCGCGCTGCGACTACGCGCTCCATCTCGGCCTGACGGAAGCTGGTATGGGGATGAAAGGGATCGTGGCCTCGACCGCCGGTCTGACGCCGCTACTGCTAGCTGGCATCGGCGACACGATTCGCGTCAGCCTGACGCCCAAGCCGAACGGCGACCGCACCGAGGAAGTCCTGACAGCGCAGCAGATTTTGCAATCGCTCGGCATTCGCAGCTTTACGCCGCAAGTGACGGCCTGCCCCGGCTGCGGGCGCACGACGAGCACATTCTTCCAGAAACTCGCGCAACAAATTCAGGGCCATGTGCGCGAGTCGATGCCGGTCTGGCGAGAGAAATATCCCGGTGTGGAAGAACTCAAGCTGGCCGTGATGGGCTGCGTCGTCAACGGCCCCGGCGAGTCCAAACACGCCAACATAGGCATTTCCCTGCCCGGCACGTTTGAGGACCCGGTTGCCCCCGTCTACGTCGATGGCCGCCTATTGCTGACGCTGCGCGGTGACCATATTGTGCAGGAGTTCACTAAGATTCTGGATGAGTACGTGCAGACCCGCTACGGGGCAGCGCAGCCGCAGGAATTGGCCAGCACGCGCTAGTCCTGTCCTAATTGATTTCGCGAGCAAGCAAGCGGAATGACGAATCCGGAAAACCACGCCAGAACAAATTGAGGGGATACTTCGTTACACTTGACCTTGTTCCGAGCGGCCTTTCCTGACCTCTACTGCACCGGGAACGCGTATAGGTTCGGACGTTGTATCTTCCTTGCTGCTCTCGCGGGAAGGTTTTGTGACTTTTCGTCCGGACTTTTTAATGAGCTGGTTCAGCGTGGTGGAATCCAGCTCCTCTTCAAAACGCTTTTGCGCTTTTTTGAAGACGCTTTGCATGGCCTTGCGCAGGTCGCGCGTTTCTTCGGACTCATGCTTTCCACGATGCAGCAGGTCGCCTGAATCGAGCGCGCGATAGATATCGCGCAGCGTGATTTGTTTCGCGCTCTTCGCCAGTCGTGAGCCGCCCGACGGTCCCTTCACGCTGGTGATAAGTCCGGCGCGGCTGAGTGCGGACAGCAGTCGCCGCACGACCACCGGGTTGGTTGCGAGGACGGTCGCCAACGCCTGCGACGTGTGATACTTTTCTGGCTCTGTCGCCATCAGCGCCAGCGCTTCAATTCCTGTAGAAAACCGCAGATTGGCCGCCATGACCGGTTCTCCTGAATGAAGATGTATGTAAAAAAATGAACTGCCCGCAGCCTTCCTAAAAGAAAGGCTGCACGAACGGTATCTCGGCAATAGATCGCATCGGGAGAACCGTTCTGTGCCCCAAGCTATCACAATTTCACCAATAGAGAATACTGGCCATATTGGAATGGATCCCTCATTCCCACCCGAATGCAACGCTTAAAGACCGGATGAAGAATACTGGCAGACAAAGCAGCACTGAAGCTCGAAATGCTACCATCGAGTTTTTACGCGGGAGCGACCAACTTTTTGCGGATACTTTTTGTTGGCGATGTTTTTGGCAGTGCCGGACGCAAGATCGTCCACGCGCATCTGCATCATGTTCTGGAGACCCATGCGGTCGATCTCGTCGTCATCAATGCGGAGAACGCTGCGGGCGGTTTTGGCGTGACGCCCGGCATTGCCGACGAGCTTTTCACACTCGGCGCGCATGTGCTGACGACGGGCAACCATGTCTGGGACAAGCGCGAAATTATCGACTGGATGCAATCCGTGCCTGCGGACAGCCACAAAAGGCCTCGCCGCCTGCTGCGTCCGGCCAACTATGCGCCGCGCACGCCGGGCCATGGGGTCTACGAAGGCAAGCTGGCGGATGGAACGCTGTACGCCGTCATCAATTTGCAGGGGCGCGTCTTCATGGGCGCCTGCGATGACCCGTTTCGCGCAGCGGACGCCATTCTCGCAAGCTTGAAAGCGAAAGTCATTCTCGTGGATTTTCACGCTGAGGCCACGTCGGAAAAAGTTGCGCTGGGATGGTATCTCGACGGACGCGTGACGGCGGTGCTGGGCACGCATACGCACGTACCCACGGCGGACGCGCGGGTGCTGCCGAATGGCACCGCGTTTCAAACCGATGTCGGCATGAGCGGGCCTTACGACAGCGTGATTGGAGTGGAGGTCGAACAAGTACTGGAGCGCTTCCTGTACGGCATGCCTGCGAAATTCGAAGCGGCCAAGAAAAACCCCAAGATGAGCGCCACGTTGATTGAGTGTGACCCTGTCACAGGGCGAGCGCATTCGGTCCGTCATTTTTTGTTGGGGGAATAAACGCGCGGCGGGGATACGAATCTTGCGTGGATCATTCTTCTATGAAGGCGCACCTGTTCAGAGGTAATTTGCGAATAGTTGCCGACAGACTTCTATTCGTGCTCAAGGCACACAAGGATGATTCGAATCCCGGCCGCTCCATCTGAAAATGTCCTCATGGGACAGAGAATGAACGAGCTGGCCGGGTTTCCTTGCAACCGTCGCAAACACCTGGGGTACAACCTTCAACTATTCCGCAGTCGCCAGCATCATTCAGCCGCGGGCGAACACACTCTCGTCGAAACATACGCCGTGGCGGAGCAGCGCCCAGACAGCGGTCGGCAGCTTATGCGCCAGGACGATTTTCGTCACCTGCCCCTGCCGCAACTTCCGCCCGCTTGCATTTACCGCCGTCATATAACAAAATCTCTGGTAAAGATCTACTTCTATGTGGATCGTCATCGCGTACTTTCCTCTCTGTGGTTTCTGTGCTTCGAGCACATGTCAGGAAGGTACGCCTTCTTTCATCCCATCTGAGCGCAGCAAAGAATGACAAGCCTTTTTTTCACACCGAAGTCTAAAGGAAATTAAATTCATGGCACAGCAAACATTCGATACAAAAGTCGCCCTGCTGGGCGCGGGTAAAATGGGCGGCATTCTGCTGCAAGCATTTTTGAAGAACCAGTTGTTCCGTCCGAAAAATATCTGCGCGACCGTGCATCATGCCGCTCGCTGCGAATCTCTCGCCGCGCAATGGGGCGTTTCTGTCACGACCGATAACTTAGAAGCCGCGCGCCAGAGCGATTTGATACTTCTTGGGGTCAAGCCGCAGACGATTCCGGAAGTGTTGGAACAAATTCGCCCTGCTCTTTCGGCGAAAAAAATGATCGTCTCATTCGCCGCTTCGGTCAAAACAAGCGCCATCGAGCAAGCCGCTGGAGTGGACCTCGCGGTGGTTCGCGCCATGCCAAACACGCCGTCTCTCGTGGGCTGCGGTGCAACGGCGCTATGCAAAGGAAAATTCGTCACTGCACAGCAACTATTGCTGGCCGAGCGCATGTTCGCAAGCGTGGGCCGTACCGTCACCGTCGATGAAAAACACATGGACGCCGTCACGGGACTCTCCGCCAGCGGTCCCGCCTACGTCTACATCATTCTGGAGTCGCTCGCCGAAGCGGGCGTAAAAGTAGGATTGCCGCGCGACATTGCCACACTACTGGCGGCGCAGACCACGCTCGGCGCAGCTACGATGGTGCTCGAAACAGGAAGCCACCCCGCGCTATTGAAAGACGCCGTCACCACACCGGCAGGCTGCACCATCGACGGCATTCTGGAGCTGGAAGAAGGCGGTCTGCGCGTAACGCTCATCAAAGCCGTGATGCGCGCGGCGCAACGAGCGAAAGAATTGGCATCGAGTTGAAGCGGGCTTTATGCAACTTCAGGATAGATATATTTCTTGCGGCATCTATCGTGGTCGCGACGTCTTGTGGAGCGGACACCGTAGCGCCACTTTGCTGATGCAGAAATATTTTGAGGAACCTATATGTTGGGCGACAAGTTGATGGTCCTCAATGAAGATCGGGTTCGCGCAGTGCTCTCCTACGACGACCTTATTCCTGCGATCCGGCGGGCGTTGATTGATTTTTCTGCCGGTCGAGTGATCCAGCCTTT
>JAJYGR010000296.1 GCA_021790655.1 Acidobacteriota bacterium
ACCATGCCAATGCCAATGTTCCGACTCCGGTGAGCGCATCGAAAAACCCGGCAAAAAAATTCACGCTATCTCTCCCCGTAAGTCGATCTGTCCTGTGACGGCGGCGGTGATGAAGGCAGCGCGTCGTTCTTTGAGGAGATCGATGCTGTGTTGAGTTTTGGCGATCAGGGCGTCGATGCGGGTGGTCTCGCGATCAATGGCGGCGGCGATAGCTTCTTGTTCAACTACTTCAGGCAAGTACATTCGCGCGCTATTCATCAACTCCTGATTGAGCAATGCTGATCCATAGATGTTTTCCCGGCTGTACCTCGGAAGAATCACCGGCGCTGCATATTTCCAGAATGGCATATGGACACGCTTGCACGGGTGAAATGCTGCTATCGCTTCGTTGGTATAAGCAGGCTGCTCTAGCAGCGCTACTTCTCCAAGGCTCAACTTGTAAGAGAAGAGTAGGCTGCCTGCGGGGGCTCGTGTCCCACGCATTTCTGCGACGGCTTTATCAGTAATTGTCTGCTTGGTATTACACACCCTACCGGCTGACAGGTCTGCTATGGATACCCAGTTATGCGGCCCTCCGTAATAACTTCTGTTCCCGGTTGGAGGTGTCCAGCCTATGGTCATTTTCATGTCCCAAGCCACCTTGCTATGTTGCCAATGTTCCGGCACTTCCCCAATCCACTCCACGCCGGAATCCTTCATCTTCACGGTCGGGTCGAGCCCCTTGGTGACGGCATGGGTAATAAGCGCGGAACGCTTTTCCTTCAGGAGTTCGATGAAGCGGATTTTCCTGGTGATTAGGGTATCAATGCGGGCGGTTTCGCGGTCGAGCGCGGCAAGGATGAAATCCTGTTCTGTCTTGTTTGGTGTCGGGATATGAATTGATCCAACGTGCTCCCAATCTGTCCGTGGCATTTTCGCCCCGTCACAGCCAGCCTCTATCTGCTGAGTGACATCGGGGGTCAGTAGCCAGTTCTGAAGCCAGTTCGTCGATACCAATGACGGTTTGAGAATCAGAAATTCAGTCGAGCAGGCACCATCGACCCGACCGGCAATGCACTTCCGAAGGTAAGGGCGGAGTTTTCCATATAGAACATCACCCTCCTGAAACAGTCCAACCGTTGAATCGTCAGACTGTCGAGAAGCCGTGGCCGTTGGTTTGTATTGACCACTGCCAGACTCGACATCCTCCAACCCGATGTATGGCAATCCTGCTGGAATGATGTTGCACCGGTCGGTAGCAATCTGAGCTGCGCGCTTGATTCTGACCACACTCCAATACTCCGGCACCTCCCCAATCCACTCCACGCCGGAGTCCTTGTACGCGGGATAGGGTTTGTAATGGCTCATGCTTCCTCTCCCAAAGCCTTCAGTCGTTGAGCACTCAAAGCCTGTTGCGTTTTCTCGATTTCTGCGGTGAGCTGTTTTTCATCAGGCAACAGGGTCTGATATTCGGCGGCCATCACTTTATTGGGCAACCCCTCTAGGGCGTAATGGGCTTCGGCAGAGCCTTTGTCGGCGCAAAGAATCAGACCGACAGGCGGATTCTCGCCGGGCTTCATCCAGTGTTCTTTGGCGTAATTCAAGTACATATGCATCTGACCTGCATCTGCGTAGCTGAATTTGCCGACTTTCAGATCAATGACGATCAGGCATTTGAGTTGGCGATGGAAGAACAGCAAATCGACCCGGAACCAGTTATCGTCCAACCTCAAACGCCGTTGCCGCCCCACAAATGCGAAGTCATCGCCAAGTTCCATCAGGAAATCGGCAAGGTGATGAATCAATGCCTCCTCTAGTTCCGATTCCGAGTATTCGTCCTTAAGGTTTAGAAACTCCAGCACAAACGGGTCTTTCAACGCCTGTTCTGGCGTCACGGTATCGCTTGGCGCAGGTTGTTCGGCCTTTTGCAGCATCGCTGCCTTGTTGCGTGACAAGGCAATGCGCTCATAGAACTGGCTGTTGACCTGACGATCCAATTGGCGAACCGACCAGCCACAACGCAGCGCCTCCGTTTCGTAGAAGCGGCGTGCGGCCTCGTTTTTAACGGATAGCAGACGAACGTAGGCCGACCAGGGAAGCGGGAAGGTGGCAGCAAGGATGGAAGGGTCTGAAGATTTGCCAGACGGTGTCTGGCAAATTGCCTCGATTGGCCATGCCAAGTAAAAAGATCGCATCTGTTGGAGATTTTGTCGGCTGAAGCCACGCCCAAACCGCTTCGTCAAATCGAAGGCCAGTCGCTCAATCAACGCTTCACCATAGGCTGCGCGATCTTGCCCACCTTGATCCAACTCCACAATACGTCGCCCAATTTCCCAATAGGTTGCGGTCATTACGGCATTGACGCTGCGAGCGGCGGCGCTGCGAGCGGCGTCCAGCAGCAGGACGATTTCGGAATGGACTGCGCTGTACTCCGACAAGGGGGGCTTGGTATTGTTCATACCTTTTTCTCCTGCTCACGAAGCCAATCAACCCAGCCGTAGAGATACCCTGAAAATTCAGTTTCCAGCGTAGTTTGTCCAAGCATCAACTCCATATGGCACGGTTTGTATTCTGGATAACACGGAAAACTCATGGTTGCGCCCACCCAATTTCCCGAAGCATCATCCCGATCAGCTGCACGCTGGTTTGCGCATCGTCTTCCGTGGGTTCCCGAAGGGTGTTTCCTTTCTTAGCTTGTGTCTCTTGCGCCGCAGTCTTGGCGCGAGGATGCAGACGATTCACGATGTGGGCGACGCTGCACAACACGCTCATCTCCTTTGGAATCAGATCGATCACGTCCTTCAAATCCTTGCCGTCGGCCTTGCTCCCGATCCATGACGCCAGAATCACTCTTGCCGTTTCCCGCACAGCATCGACGGTCGGAACGGGCTGAAGGCGATGGTAGGTATCGACAAGCCGAGCCAGGAATGCTCCAACCTGTGTGATCTTGTCTTGTTTCAACGGGCTGTTTTGTTCATTAAGCAGCTCGTCGGAAAGCTCTGGCAGCACACCGAACAGCGATTGCGCGCGAAGGGTGAACACCTGTTGCCCGAACAGGTTTTGTTCAACATCGACGATCTGCCATGCCGTCGTGGCATTTCCCGCACCAATCTGGACGATCTCTTTCCGCGCGACCTTGGCGTCCGCGATGTGCGCCAGTTCGCAACTGTCATCCTCGTCAAATTGGTCACCGCAAGGTATGCCAACCATCTGCCCGTAGAGTCCGTTGGAAACGCGGGAAGCCTGCCACTGGTTCGCTCCGCGACCCCCATGGCGGTGATAGAAGCGCCCGCGTCGGATTCTGGTCAGGGGATCAAAGGTGTCCTCTCGAAAAACCAGATCCCGTCCTTCGATGCGCGTGCAGGCCGCAAGAGCGATCAGGGGCGTTGGATAGAGCGCCCATAGCTGGTACCGCCCACCTTCGTAGACGATTCCACGGCGGAACACCAAGTATTGCGCGGCGTTGGCGATCATTCCGTTACCTCGCCGAGCAACGCCGAAATCTCCGCCTCGACCTGCTTGAGTTCTGCGTCGATCTCTTCGAGCTTGCGCGGCGTAACATACTTGTAAAAGAAGCGGTTGAAGTTGATTTCGTAGCCCACACGACCAATGTTCTTGTCCCTATCGTCGCGGAATGTTTCGTCTATGTAGGCGTCCGGCAAGTGCGGCAGCACCTCACGGGCGACGTAATCATGGACGCTCTCGATGAGAGGGACATTCTCATAATCCGTCAGATCGGGATCGGGCACCCATCCCCCATCGGCATCCTGCACGGGTTCACCTTCCGGATCGCGCGCTCCCAAGGCATTGATCAGCGCCTTGATGAAGGTCTTGGTGACCTTGCCAACGGCAGGTGACGACTGCGCCACGTCGGCCGTGAAGGTTTCTGCCCAGGAGAATATCTGTGTCGTGCCAAAATGGGGTTGCAAGGCATCTTCCCATGCGGCCTGTTGTTCTGCCGTGAGTTTTGCCCAAGCCTTTTCATCCTTGAGCCTGGCCATCGATTCGGCGTTGATGTGCAAGGCCATCCGCAATGGACGGAGTACCTTAATGCGGCGATAACCGAAGGTGTGATAATCGATCATGCGGGAGATTCCGCCGTTCTCGGCAGCAGCATACACGTCCACGATCTCTCGCATCTGATCGTCGCTGATGATTCGGCGCTTGTTGCCTTCGTTCTTGATCGAGGTCCAGAGGCCCGTAGCGTTAATCAATTGCACCTGATGACGCCTATGTGTCGGCTTTTTGCTGGAGAGAATCCAAAGGTAAGTGCCAATGCCGGTGCGGAAGAAGATTTCCGTCGGCACGGCCACGATGGCTTCCACCAGGTCGTTTTCCAGCAGCCAGCGGCGAATCTCGGACTCACCGGAACCGGCCCCACCATTAAACAGGGGCGAGCCGGAAAGAACGATAGCCGCACGACCGCCACCATTTTCTGGCAATTCCAGTTTGCTGGCCAGGTGCAGGAGGAACAGCATGGAGCCATCATTGATGCGGGGCAGGCCAGGGCCAAAACGACCGTTATAGCCCTTATCCTTGTGCTCGGCATTGACGGCCGTCGAGTCCTTTTCCCACTTCTTGCCGAAGGGCGGATTGGATAGTCCGTAATGGAATCGCTCGCCTGCAAATTGGTCGTTGGAGAGCGTGCTGCCCAGCTTGATGTTCTTGGACAGGTCGCGGCCAGGATCGGATTCCAGGGTGCGCAGCAGCATGCCAGTTAGGCAGACCGCATGGGTTTCGGGTTCCAGTTCCTGCCCGTAAGGGATCAGCACCGGCGGCACCTTGAAGCGATTGCCGTATTCGGCCACATGGTTCATGGCGTCCGAAAGAAACCCTCCCGTGCCGCACGTCGGGTCGTAAAGGGTGCGGATCAGGCCGGGATTGGCCTCGAACAGGGCGTCGTCTGGATCAAGCAGGAGCGCGGTGGCCAGATGAACCACATCGCGTGGCGTCATAAAATCCTCGGCACCTTCGTTGACCTCCGCGCCAAAGCGCCGGATCAGGTGCTCGTAGAGGTTGCTCATGATCCGGTCCGGTACCACGTCCGGATGCAGATCGGCACCGGCGAAATTCTTGCAAATCTTGAACAGTACACCAGCCTTATCGAGCCGGATGACGGTATTGGAGAAATCGAACTGCTCGAAGATGACCCGAGCGTTATCCGAGAAGTGCGCGATGTAGTCCTGAAGGTTTTGGCGGGTCCTGGTGCCGCCCAACGTGCTCAGGGCATATTCAGAGGTGTTGTAGAAAGGGTAGCGCGTGGTCTGGCGCAGGATCAGGTCAAGGTCGATGCCGGATTCCTTGTGCGTCTCGTAAGCCTCCCGGACTTCCTGACGGGTTGGTTCCAGCACACATTCCAATCGACGAAGCAACGTGAAGGGTAGGATGACTTTGCCGAAGTCAGTGTGCTTGAAGTCGCCCCATAAGTCCTCAGCGTTTTTCCAGATGAACTCCGCCAGTGATGCTGCCGAACCTGCCAACTCCGCCATGTCGCCCTCCAACCCCAGTATGCACGTAACAGCCTACCAGAATTGTTGCGGTAGTCAACCAGGTTGTGCACGGAACGGATGTAGTGCTGATTTCAGGCGGCCAACCTCAGAATGCATAAAGCCAAAAAAACAAG
>JAJYGR010000315.1 GCA_021790655.1 Acidobacteriota bacterium
CAAGAATCGTCAAATCTTAGGGCGATAATCTTCTGTCCGGCGTCTTGCTGTTTCTCTGATTGGAGGAAAGCTACTGCTCCGGCTTGAATCATTGCATTCGGGTGCCCCATCCTCGCCGCGTTGTTTGCGGCTAGGGTGGGAGAAAACTGGCTCATTCCGATAGGGCCACATTTACGGCATTTGATTCAGCGTTTTTGTTGCACGATCCAGCGCTTGTGTCAGCACTTGAAGCTGGCCGGCTGCGCGGGTAGCATCCTTCGCGTCAATAGCCTCGTTGACGCCGGGAATCACCACTGCCGCGTAGCCGGTGTATTCTCCAGGCGCGTAGATGGTGTGTTTGAACCACGGACGATTGGGCAGGCCGCGCTGTGACAACAAGTCTTCCTCCACCATGCGCAAGGTGTCGTTCTGCTGGCGGAGCTGGCCTGTTGGATTCTGTTCGGCGAGCAATGCTCTTGCGCCTGCTTCCTGAAAGTGCTGAGCAGCAGCCATGGCAGGAGCAAAGTCAAGGACCGGCATGTCAGCTTTCACAGCTTTTTTTTGCGCCGTCTGGAGATACCCCACAACTTCCTCTCCATATACCGCGTAGTTGTAAGGGAGCACATCGGCGTCCGCCATGTGAATAGCTTCCAGTCCTAAAACACGGGCCTGTTGCTGCAAGTAGACAAAAGTCGGGTCGGCGAATTTGGTGAACCAAGTGTAGTCATCGAAGGTGGAATGATACACGCCGTAAGGGCCGCTCGATCCAATATCGGTCGAAGGCACGCCGAGGTGCTGGATAAACGGCGTGTAGTCGGAGCCGCTGCCCAGGTCGCCCAGCCGAATGCCGTCCACAAGCGGTGAACTTTTTTGCGCGTTGCCAGCATGTTCGTCGCTCTTGCGACGGTCCATCTTTTCCTGCTGATCATGCTTCCATGCATCGTAGACAGTGCCGCCTTGCGGACTGGGTACGCGTTGGGTGATGTCCACCACAAACGGCTTCAAGGAGGGGACTGCTTCCGCGATGAAATTAGGTCCGGAGACCCCAACATCCACATTGAAGTAGGCCACCGCGCGCGCCAGTTGCTCCGCGTGCTGTTCGGCCCATTCCGTTGAGCCGATCAGCCCTTCTTCTTCTGCGTCCCAACTGGAAAAGATCAGCGTGCGCTGCGGCTTCCAGCCCTGTTTGAGCAGCGCGCCGACTCCGTGGACGGCTTCCAGCATTGCGGCGGTGCCACTGTTAGGATCGACTGCGCCGAAGACCCAGGCATCGCGATGGTTCCCAACGATCACCCAGTCATCCGGATATTGCGTGCCGGGAATTGTCCCGATCACATCCCAGATGGTGTGCAGCGCATAATCCTGCTGGAGCAGCATGTGTACCTTCACCGGCCCCGGCCCGGTGTGATACGTAAAGGGCAGCGCGCCTTGCCATGTACGCGGAGACGCAGGACCACCCAGCGCTTTCAGGATTGGGGCGGCATCCCGATACGACAGAGGCGTGGAGGGGATGGTTGGCTGGTTTGCTGCGTCTTGCATGGATATACGCTTGCTTGCAGGCAAATCTGGTGTAGAGGCAAAACCTGGTGTGGTCGGATCGCCCGGATATTTGAAGAGATACTGGATCGATCCGCGCTGCACGCCGGTTGCGGGACGATAGGGGCCAGCGGGATATTTATCGCCTCGAAAATATCCATCGTCGGCGGGGTCTGAATAAATGATGACGCCGGCAGCGCCACGCTGCTGCGCCAGATACGCTTTCACTCCGCGGAAATTTTCTCCATAGCGGACGATGACGATCTTGCCGCGCACATCAATATGTTTCGCCGCGAGTTCGGCAAAGTCCTGGGGCCGTCCATAGTTGGCGTAGACCGCTTCCGCCGTTACATCGCCGGAAGCGGACGAGCCGTTGAAGGCCGTCACAATGCGCTTGTCGTCCTGGTATGGATCGTCGCTGACATGCTCCGGCGTTGGCCCGGACATGAGCTGTTTCCCGCTCGCATCGTAGGCAGTAACCTGGATCTTTTTGGGAAAATTCATCATGACGCTGTAGGGAACAATCTTTGTGTCGAGGCCAGCATCGCGAAATTTGTCCGCGACATATTGGGCGGTCGCGTAGTCTTCCTTCGATCCGGCAATATGCGGCACCGCCGTCAGGGTCTTCAACTCCTGTCCTGCAAGCGCGGCATCCGGTACTTTCAAAAATTTCTGGTCCAATGCAGACTGCGCCGCGAAGTCGCGAAATCCAAGAACGTGGGCGGGGCCATCGGTTTTCGCGGGTGGATTGGTTTGTGCAGCGACAAAACCGGCAAGCAGTAGACAGGCTCCAGCACGAATCAGCAAAGGCGTTCTCCTACATTGAAGCATTGAAGGTTGCAATAGGCTTTCCACTTAGTATTGCGGGAAGGGAAAAGAGTTGGGTGGACAAGTCCTCCACCAATCCTACGACATAAGGACAATCTCCGACTATTCGAGCGCAAGCTGGCGAAAATGGCGGAGGTTGAAGGTGTAGATTCGGTCGCAACCCACGCTTTGGGCCGCTGCCAGGTGCAGAGCGTCATAAATCGGGCCTCCAGTCCAGCCTTCTTTGGCGCTCTGCTGGAGGACGTTTCGATACTGTTTCGCATTGAGCGCGATGATTTTGAAGTTGGGCAATATATTTTCAGCCAGCAACTGCCACGCCTCACTGGGATAGATGGGTGGGGTAAAGGGCGCGCGGGTCAACACGGCAAAAAACTCAGCGAGCCCATGCGCGCTGACATGACCCTGGAGTTTCTCGCCACGCACCTGCCGCAACAAAGCAGATGCCTGGGAATGATGGACATGGCCTGCAACCGACGCGGCAACCAGAACGGATGTATCCAGGTAGACCTTCACAGGCCGACAATGTCCTTCATTCGCTCGTCCTCCAGATTCTTCGTCAGATGCTCCCAGTCAAAGCCGCTTGGCGCCTTGCCTGTATGCACCAGGATCCCATTCTTCTTGGGTAAAGAGGGCCGATGAGCGACAGGCCGCAACAGGATGCCTTCAGCGGATTCAGT
Organism: Acidobacteriota bacterium; assembly: GCA_021790655.1. Lineage (GTDB taxonomy): Bacteria > Acidobacteriota > Terriglobia > Terriglobales > Acidobacteriaceae > JAKAAZ01. The sequence continues at coordinate 3,021 of JAJYGR010000315.1, forward strand.
GGCCTCAAGGTGCGCGCCTCTAGACCCATACGGACACGAACAGGTTTGGGAAGGACAACACGCCCAGATTTATCTATGTGCAACTTCATGCCATTTCTTATGGCATAACTTCCGCCACGCCTGACTGGACCCCAGGGTCGAAGATAAATGGGCGAAAGGTCCAGAGCGTGTTTCATAAATACTTTTGGCCCGGATCAGTCGAAAATCTTCAGGGGCTAAAGCCCACGATTCTTGAGCTTTTTGCGGCATGGCTAAAGCCATGCCCCGATACAAACCGTATTTATGAAACACAATCTAATCGATTCCCAGCTTGCGTTGCATTTGTTCCAGACTCAGCCCTTTGGTTTCTGGATAAATGAATAGCACGATGAAGAATTGCAGCGCCATCATTCCGGCGAAGAAGTAGAAGGGAAGCGCAGCATGATGCACCGCCAAAATCGGGAAGATGCCAGAAATAAGGGCATTCGTCACCCAGTTTGCTGAAGTGCCAAGGCTCTGGCCTTTCGCCCGTATGCGTGTTGGAAAGACCTCTGCGATATATACCCAGATGACAGCACCCTGCGAGATGGCGAAGGCAACGATGTACAAGACCAACAAGGGCAGCAGGTATTTCTGGTGGCCATGGGTCTGAAAGATGACTGCGACGGTAGTCAGGCAGATAGTCATACCCACGGCGCCGACCAGCAGCAGCGTTTTGCGTCCCAGCTTGTCGATGACCGACATGGCAGCGAGTGTGGCGACCAGGTTGGCCAGCCCGACGTAAATTGCCTGTATGTCCCCGGACAAGCTGGTAAAGCCAGCCTGCGCAAAAATGTCGTTCAGATAATAAAGGATCGCATTGATCCCGGAGAGCTGGTTGAAGATTCCCACCGTGACGGCGAGAAAGATCGGCAACCGATATTTCTTCACCAGTAACGGCTCGTTGCGCGTCAGGCGATCGAGATGAATGGACGCGATAATGTCCTGCAACTCTTCTTCCGTGTTCGGAGTGCCGCTCAGCCGCAGGGCTTCGCGCGCTTCTTCAATGCGGCTCTGTGTGACCAGCCATCTTGGACTGCGGCCAATGGTCAGCAGCATGATTAGAAATAGAAGGGCAGGCAATCCGGCGATGCCCAACTGCCAGCGCCATTCCAGCACGCCAAGGTGCAACATTGCGATGAGGAAATTCGAGACATAGGCCAACAGAATGCCCACGACAATATTGATCTGAAATGTTCCCACCAGCCGACCGCGCCATTTGGCAGGCGCAATCTCCGCGATATACATCGGTCCCAGCACGGATGAGCCGCCGATGCCAAGGCCGCCGATGACGCGAAAAGCCAGCAGCGCGTCCCAGTTCCACGCCAGGGCGCATCCGAGCGCGGAAATGATGTACAGGGCCGCCATGATGCGAAGGCTGTCTCGGCGGCCAATGCGTTGTCCGGGATAACCCGACAGCATGGCGCCGATGACAGTCCCTACCAGCGCGCTTGCAACGGTGATGCCCAGTTGCGTGCTGGTCAGGCCGTAGACCTGTGTCAGTTGATGCGTGGTGCCGGAGATGACGGCAGTGTCGAAGCCGAAGAGCAGGCCGCCAAGAGCGCCCACAAGAGTGCTGCGAATAAGGTATGAGTTGAGTCTCATCGATGGTCGTCCGGTTGCGGCTACAGCAAAATTGCTTTCAGTCGCTTCTTGGACAACATACAGGATGATCGGGGTTCAAGTCACGCAAACATCGCTAGTAACTGCAAAAATCACGGAACCTACACAAGCAATTTCAAATCAATGAAAAGATTATCGTCTTGACGCAAGGAACCATTCGGAGAGACCATCCTGGGCATGGGTATTCACGTCTTATTTATCGGCAATGTCGCGGCTCATTTAGTAGCACTGATGAGTGGGATCGCGTCTTTTGCCATCGCAGTTTGGCAAGCGGTCAAGAAGCACAAGATTTCTGAGAGGATTTTTTGGGTAATAGGTGCGTTATGTTTGCTCATGGCTTTCGATCAATCATGGCAAGATGAACATAGAAATACTCAAGTTGTGATCGTGGAAAAGGCATCTGAGGTGGGTGCCAAAAACTCTTGCTTCAACGATCTGAGGGTTCAGGATGCCTACGTTAGGGGCGTTGAATCATTGAATTCTTCCCAGCGTCAAACAATTGACAATCAACGTGACGTGAATGAAAAGCAGCAGTCTGCAGTAAATAGCTGCGTGATTTCCTTGGGGAAAATGAATCCTGTGATAAACACGAAAATTGTCGTGCTAAATGTACCTGTTGGAGGGGTTACAAAACATTATAGAGAAACTTATCTTTCAGAGATGATAATCACTACTAATAGGCTAATACGCCCTGTCGGTAATCTAAAATGTGATAAAAGTTTTGCTCCTGTCGATCCGCCACAATTACCCACATTATGGCAGGTACCTACGATGATCGGATATGCGCCTGCGGTTCCAGTAAGTGACCACGAATATCAAATCAGAATTACAAACACAGGCGGAGACTGGGGACCCAATAGCCCAATTTTCTTTAGAGTAACGAGTGATTTTAACAACTTGGGCGAGTGTACGTTCACGCCGCAG
>JAJYGR010000321.1 GCA_021790655.1 Acidobacteriota bacterium
CCGGGAACATGTCCGACGCGGTCGTAAATAAATTGCACGACCAGGCCTGATGCGCGGCGGCGGCCAAGCTCACCACGGCGACCGCCAGCCATTCATGCCTGGCGTGCGCGGCCAGCATGACGGGCAGGACGCAGATCGCACTCAACAGCATCGGCGTAAACCGCGCGCGGGTTGGTGAGAAGCCTCGGCGCACAAGGAATGCGGGCAGCCAACCACCCGCGACACTACCGATATCGGACACGATATACACGATGACGAGAGGCGCGCCCAGTTGGCTGAGGCTCAAGTGATAATGAGTGTCCAGAAATTTTGGCAGCCAGTACAGATAGAACCACCACACCGGATCGGTGAGAAATTTCGCCAGCACAAATCCCCACGCCTGGCGGCGCAGCAGTAGCTGCCGCCAGGTCGGAGCGACTTCGCCCGTCTCCACGTCGTCGGCGACCTGACCGCTGCGGATGTAGGAGTATTCCTCGCTGGAAAGCTTCGGATGGCGTTCCGGCGGATGATAGCTTTTCCACCACCAAACGAGCCAGATAAGTCCCAATGCTCCGGTAAAAACAAACACAGCGCGCCAGCCATAATGGATGGCAATCCAGGGCACCATCAATGGAGCCAGGACCGCGCCGAGGCTGCTGCCGGCATTGAAGATTCCCGTCGCCAGCGAGCGTTCTTTTTGCGGAAACCATTCCGTGGTTGTCTTGATGGCTGCGGGAAAGTTGCCGCCTTCGCCGAGTCCCAAAAAAAAGCGACAGATGCCGAACCCGAGCGCCGTGCTGACCAGCGCATGCGCTGCCGAGGCTGCGCTCCAGACCAGCATCATCAGCGCATAGCCTAGCCGCGTCCCCACACGATCGATGAACCGCCCGGCAACGACCAGCCCGATGGCGTACGCGGCCTGGAACGCGCTGATGATGTAGCCGTACTCTGCTTCCGTCCAGTGCAGTTTCGATTGCAGTTCCGTCGCCAGAATGCCCAGCACCTGGCGGTCCATGTAGTTCTTTGAGGTGGCGTAGAAAAGCATGGCGCAGATGACCCAGCGCACATGTCCGGAGGTTCTGGACGGCCGCTGAGATCTGGATGGTTTGTCTGACCGCTCGCCGGGCAGTTCGGCTATTTCCACACTTACTCCAACGGAAACTCAACTCCCAAAGCATCATAGTGGACACCTGGCAAAAAAATGAAACATCGTTTCAATTGACAAAATAACCATATTTTATGGAGTCTCGCTTTCCTTCCCCACCGTACAGTCAGGTCGCAGGACGGAAATGGGAGATTTGGACAAGGGCCGGGGCACTTGGTGACCATGGCATAGCGAGCAAAACTGGGGCAAAGCACGAGCATTCGAGGAATATATGTGCAAACTTATGCACATTCCGATAGAAACCGTCTTCCGGGAAAAATTGCTACGAATCGACATTTCCCTCGCCAATATGCGTGATTTCAGGGGTTTTCTGTATTGGCCCAAAGGTTGCTTTAGTGTCGACGTCACGAACCGGAACCATGTCCGTGATGAGTGGAATACCGGGACAATCCTGCAAGCAGAGTAAATTTCTGTCGAAGCGGATCGATACTCCGGATTCTGCAATGAATGAATTGACATTTGCTGATTATTTGGAGTGCTACTGCCATGTACAGTTTTCTGCAATTGCGTCGTTTTGTTTCTATCTCTGTCTGCTCGATATGCGCCACATTGGGCTTTGTGTCACTTGCTCCTGCGCTTCGCGCGCAGGTCAACTTTGTGCCGACCATCGTTCGAGTCGCGGGGACTGCGCCAACTTCCACCGGTTCCGTTGCAGGTTCCTCTGGAAACGGTGGACTGGCCATCGATGCGCAACTCAACTCTCCAGATGGTGTGGCCTATGACAGAGCGGGAAATCTGTACATCGCCGACTCCAACAATGCCGTGGTGCGGAAAGTGGACACAAACGGCATCATCTCCATCTTCGCGGGCGGGGGAAGCGGTACCTGCTCCAGCGCAATCGATGCGGTGGGAGACGGATGTCCGGCAACCGATGTAGTTTTGATGGGGCCTTCCCGGGTTGCGCTTGACAGCGCCGGAAACGTGTACATCAGCGATTACGTTTCCAGCCTGGTCCGCAGAGTGAGTACCACTGGCATCATCACTACCTATGCCGGGAACGTCAGCATGGGACCAGGGTACAACGGAGACAACATAGCGGCAACCAGCGCGCAACTGTACGAGCCGACAGGCCTGGCCTTCGACTCCACGGGCGATTTATACATTGCAGACCATGGCACCAGCCTGATCCGCAAAGTGAATACGAGTGGCATCATCACCACGGTGGCTGGCGAGATACCGAATTCGGGTGGCGCGCAAGCCGGCTATAACGGGGAAAATATTCCGGCGACATCGGCGCTGTTGAATGAGCCGAGCGACGTTGCAGTGGATGCCGCGGGCAATCTATATATTGCCGACACGTCGAATGCCATTGTCCGTAAAGTCGACACAACCGGGACCATCAGGGCTTTTGCGGGCACACCAACTGTGCAGGGATTCAGTGGCGACGGCAACCTGGCAACCTCAGCGGAACTGAGTTTCCCCACAGGAATTGCGCTGGACGGTCGTGGAGATCTCTATATTGCAGACAGCGGGAATTATGTCGCGCGCGAGGTCAACTTTGCCAATGGCTTGATTACAACCGTAGCGGGGAATTATCCGAACAATGGCTTCACTGGAGACAATGGAGTCGCCACAAGCGCAAGAATGGAAACACCGGAGAGCGTGGTTTTGAGTGGCGCTGGCGATCTCTACATCTCCGATATATACAACGACGTTGTTCGCAAGGTCGATTTGAGCGGTATTACATCCTTTTTGCCCACTTCTGTCGGCAAAACCAGCGCTTCTCTGAATGTATTTTTCCAACTGGCGAGCGGGGTGAACCCGCCGATTGCCGTTGCAGCGAACTTTAAAGACTTTACTGCGGGATCGCCCACCTGCTCCGCAGACAGCATGGGTAATTTGTGTTTCGTAGCAGTCACCTTTGGCCCGCAAGTGCCGGGTGCGCGCAGCGCTCCGCTGGAAGTTTCAACCGGCAGCAACTCCTTCTTTGCACTCACCGGGACCGGCAATGGTCCGGCTGTGGCGCTGACTCCGGGTGTGATTTCCACGGAAAATATCAGCGGGCTGCTGCAACCGACTGCCGTGGCCGCAGATGCTGGCGGCAATCTTTACGTTGCGGACGCCAGCGCGCAGACCCTGACGAAAGTCTCTTCAAGTGGAACGCAAACTCTAGTCAAGTCCGGCTTGAGCAATCCGCAGGGCGTTGCTGTGGATGCGGCTGGAAATATCTACGTTGCAGATACCAGCGCGAATACTGTGCTTAAAATCCCAGCGAATGGTGGTCCGGCAATTACGCTCGAGTCGGGCCTGAGCGGCCCGCAGGGCGTCGCGGTGGATGCGGTCGGGAATGTCTACATCGCGAATACCGGTGCTGCAAGCGTGGTGGAAGTCCCCGCAAATGGCGCCGCGCAACTCAACGTAGCCACTGGATTGTCGAACCCAACTGGAATCGCAGTCGATGGGTCGGGAAATGTCTATGTCGTCGAACGGAATGGCGGGGATGTCACAGAAATACCCGTGGCAGGCGGGGCGCGGGTTTCCCTGGCTACCGGTCTCGACAATCCGTATGCCATCGCTGTCGATGCAGCGGGGAACCTCTACATTTCTCTCAATGGCGGTTCGCAGGTCGTCGAGAAAGTGGATGCCGGTACCCATGGTATTTCGACTGTGGCGGGCAGTAACGCCTCGGGCTATGCGGGAGATGGTGGTGCTGCGACCAGCGCCACGCTCAATCAACCGCTAGGCGTCGCCGTGGATGGATCGGGAAACCTCTACATCGCGGACTCATCCAATCAGGTGGTCCGCAAAGTCGTGGTCGGTCCTTCTTCGGCGACGCTAGCCTTTATGACAACGAATCTTGGCGCGACCAGCAGCGACAGCCCGCAATCGGCCAATGTCACGAATATCGGCAATCAGGCATTGAACTTCAGCGCACTCAGCGTATCCGCCAACTTTGCAATTGCCAGCACAACGACGTGCAGTACTGCGTCGCCAGTGGCTCTGGGCACTAGCTGTGAGGTCGGGATCGACTTTACGCCAACCTCCGGCGGCAATCTGAGTGGGACAGCAACGCTTGCGGACAATGCTCTCAATGAGATAACTCCGCAGGCAACGCAGATCATTCCGCTCAGTGGAACTGGCGCCTATCTGGCGGCAGAGCTTGCGTTCGCGCCACTCCCGGCAGCTTCGATTTCCGCTGGCAATAGTATCGGCACAGTGAATGTTGACGTGGACACATCCGGCGGGGTCATCGCAACAACATCGAATGTGCCTGTTACGTTGACGCTGACAGGTCCAAGCGGGTTCACGGCGCAGACCTATACGGCCAACGCAGTCAATGGCGTGGCGACATTTTCTCTGACAACTCCGCTCACTGTTGTAGGGAGCTACAATTTGACAGCTTCCAGTTCCGGTCTGAATTCAGCAACTGCCACGGTTACAGTTGCCATGACGACCCCTGTTCTGACATGGGCCCCTGCGACTCTAAGTGAGGCGTATGGCACAGCGCTGGGTGCGAATGTTCTGGATGCCACTGTGTCCGGTGGCGTACAGGGAAGTATTGCATATACGGCGCAGTTGGCGGGTGGTACGGTGCAGCCTGTAAACGTCGCGACAGTATTGCCTGCGGGTTCATACACGCTCGTCGCGACTTTCACTCCGGCCGATACCAGCACGTATAGCACGGCAACCAAATCGGTAACTTTTACAGTTACCAATGGGACTTTGATTGTGTCAGCGAACAGCGCTACACGCGTTTACGGCACAGCCAACCCAGCTTTTACGGGATCCGTGGTGGGTGCGGTGCATGGCGATACGTTCGTCGAGACTTTCACGACGACGGCGCAACAGAGCAGTAGCGTCGGGACCTATTCCATCGTGCCGGCAGTCGCAGGCCCAGACCTCGCGGATTACACAGTTACGGTGAATAATGGTGTCCTGACCGTTACCAAGGCGGCAGCCAGACTCGCGTTGCAAGCCAGTGGTACTACGGTGGCGCTTGGTTCGTCGGTGACATTGACGGCAACCGCAACTTCCGCCACAACCGGCGTGCCGACTGGGACAGTTACGTTCTACGACGGCGCCAATCCATTGGGGACTGCGGCGCTGAACGCGCAGGGGGTGGCGTCGTGGGCGGTCAGCAACATCCCTGCCGGTACTAATGTCATCTCCGCCGTATACGGAGGAGACGTCAACTTTACCGGGACCAGTGCGCAGCTTGCCCAGCCGATCCAGGCCGGCGTTCCGAGCTTTGCGTTGACAGCAAATCCAACTTCCATGACGACGAAACAAGGCAAGACAGCAAACACAATGCTTACGCTGACGACCCAGTACGGCTTCAACGGAACGGTGACGTTGAGCTGCCTGAATCTTCCTGCAGGCGCGAATTGCCAGTTTGGAAATGCAAGCATCGTCCTTAACGCTAACGGCCAGGCAAGCAGTACACCGCTTTCCATTACAACCTGGGGGTTCGCGCAATCGAGCACAGCCGCGAACCATGCGCCAAATCAGCCGATCCACCCAAAAACCGGGCCAACGGGCTTGTTGGCGGCAAGCATTTTCTGGCTGCCCGGGCTTTTGCTGGGAGGTTTTCTCAGCATGGAGAGGAAAAAGCTGCGGGGCAGCATGGCCCATGTATTGATGCTCCTTGTTGCGGTCACGGGGCTGCTGGGTATGATGAGTGGCCTGACTGGCTGCGCGGGTCTGACTCCCGACGCGGCGATTGGCAGTTATCAAATTTCCGTGGTGGCAACGCCGGCCAACGGTGCCCCAGCACAGAGCAGGCAGTTGTTGCTGACGATCATCAAGTAAGGATGCGTTGTTTCATCCACTAGAAGAAAGACCCCACCTTCGCTGTTCGAAGGTGGGGCTTCGCCTTTTTGCATCCGCATCTGTATTTTTGAGGGATTTCAGCGTGTTTCGCCGCACTTCCCCGCAATAATCTGCAACAACATTGCCACAACTGTCCTTCCAACGAACACGCAGGGCCATAATTGTGAAAAAATTAAAGGAGTTATGATTTCTGTCAGCAATGTAAGTATGCGTTATGGTTCGAAAGTCCTGTTCGAGGATGTTTCCACCACGTTTACGGCGGGCCGCCGCTATGGCCTGACCGGCCCCAATGGAGCGGGAAAAACCACATTTATGAAGGTCCTGAGCGGAGACCTTGAGCCGCAGAAGGGCGTCGTCGCGCGTCCGAAGAAGCTCGGGGTGCTGCGCCAGGACCAGTACGCCTTTGACGCTTATCGCGTGATCGATACGGTGATTATGGGCAACAAGGGCCTGTGGGCCGCGCTGGAAGAGCGCGACCATATCTACGAAAAAGCGGAACTGGATGACGCCGATGGCATGCGTCTGGGAGAGTTGGAAGGCATTGTCGGCGAGGAGGATGGTTACACCGCCGAAAGCGATGCCGCCATTTTGCTACAAGGCCTCGACATTCCAAATGAAGTGCATGAACGCAAGATGAGCGAATTGCAGGGCGGGCAGAAGTTCCGTGTGCTGCTGGCGCAGGCGCTTTTTGGCAATCCGCAGGGGTTGCTGCTCGACGAGCCGACCAACTATCTCGATCTCGATTCGATCCACTGGCTGGAAGATTTTCTTACCCGCCGGGAAGGCACGCTGATTACGATTTCGCACGACCGATATTTCCTCAACAACGTATGCACGCACATTGCAGACATCGATTATCAGACCATCATCACCTACACCGGCGGTTACGACGATATGGTGCTGGCGAAGACGCAGGTGCGTACTCGCCTGGAAGCGCAGAATGAAGAGCGCGAGAAGAAGATTTCCCAACTGAATGAATTCATTGCGCGCTTTTCGGCAGGCACGCGTTCCAGCCAGGTGACTTCGAGGAAAAAGGAGGTCGAGCGGCTCCAGACCAGCGAACTGGCGCGCTCCAACATTGCGCGCCCGTACATTCGCTTCGACCAGTTGCGTCCGTCTGGCAAGCACATCCTGGAAGTGGAAGAGGTCTGCAAGGCATATGGCGACCATGTCGTCATCGACGGATTTACCGCTTCGATTTCGCGCGGAGAAAAAATCTGTTTGATAGGCCGAAACGGCCAGGGAAAAACAACCCTCATCAAGGCGCTGCTGGCGAATGCCCCGAATGTTGACCATATGACTGGAGAAGACCCGTCTCGCGATATCGACAGCGGCGTGGTGAAGTGGGGGCATGAAGCCCAGATCGGCTATTTCGCTCAGGACCATACTTCCACAATCCAAAAGGGTTTGACGGCGGCGGACTGGCTGCACCAGTTCGATGCAAAGGCGACCAAGGAAGATATTCGCGGCGTGCTGGGGCAGATGTTGTTCAGCGGAGAAGAAGGACTGAAGCCTACGGAAGCGCTGTCTGGGGGCGAAGCGGCGCGTCTGTTGTTTTGCCGTCTGATGATGCAGAAACCGAACATCCTGATCTTCGACGAACCGACCAACCACCTGGACCTGGAAGCCATCAACGCGCTGAACCAAGCGCTCCAGAAGTTCGAGGGCACCGTCCTGCTCGTGACACACGATCAGGACTTGATCGACGAAGTGGCGACCCGCATCTGGAACTTCGAGGACCATAAAATTCAGGACGTCAAAGGTCCATATGCGGAATTTCTGCAATCTCGTGTTGCAGTATCGCGATAAAGTTGGTCTGAAATTGGGAAAGACCCCAACCGAGTGCTGGCGGAATACGTCTATATAGCGCGACAGTTTTCGGTCGCTTTCGGAGGCAGGGCAAAATGTCAGCCATGGGTGGTGTTCGTGAGTGCGCGGGTAAGACTTGTGCGTGGCTTTCTCTGCTCGTTATGTTGATCGCGGGTTGTGCTGGTGGGGAGCCCTCCAGCCTGCTCTACAAACCTCCCGTTCCTACTCCCCCGAATCCCACAAGCCCATCTCAGCCGCCTCCTACTCCACAACAAGCTGGCTCCGTTACCATCAGCCCTCAGAATGCCGCAGTTGGTCTTGGACAGGTCGTCCACTTTACGGTGGCGGTTACCGGTGGTGGTGCCGTCACATTGTCTGTAAACGGAATAGTGGGTGGCAATGCAACCGTTGGCACCATCGATACCAATGGCAATTACGTTGCGCCCTCCACGGTCGGCCAGAGCGAAAATGTTGTAGTCGAAGCTGCTCTGACCAGTTCCCAGCAGGCCAATCACGCAAGCGCTGTTGTTGCTGTGATGCAACCCGGTCTGGTCACAAACACGGCCAATCCGCTGGTTGCCGAGTATTCCATGTACTTGCCGCAACCGGGCAAGATGTCGGTCCAGTTCGGACCCGACACCGGCTATGGATTGAATACATGGTCGCAGCCCACGCCGACTACGCCCAATAACTATGGCGGTGAAATCAATATGGAAGTGGCGGGCATGCATGGGTCGTCCACGTATCACATGCAAGCGCTGGTCACGTTCGCCACTGGAGTGACGTTCCAAGACATCGACCACGCTTTCACGACCGGCGCTGCTCCTCCCACCGTACCAGTGACGATTACGACGCCGAGCGGCCAGACGCCCCAGCCCGGAATTGAATTGTTCGATACGGTCACATTCGGCAGCAAGCCAATCCCGAATCTGAACCAGGCCTTCGCCACAGACCTGACTGGAAATGTCATCTGGACGTATCAATTTCCGGCAAGTGAACCGGGATCGGCTGCCAACGTCATCTTCCCAATCAAGCCATTGCCCAACGGACATTTCATCATGGTCATCGGATACGTTGCCACCCCCACCGCAACGCAGAACATTCCTGCCGGGACGATCAGCGTGGTGCGCGAGGTGGACCTGGTAGGCAATACCATCCGTGAACTTTCCATCGCGCAATTAAATAAGTCTCTGGCGGCCAACGGCTATACCGGATTGAACCTGCTGACCTTTTGTACGGATGTGTTGCAGTTACCGAACGGACATCTGGTTGTGATTACCTGGATGATCAAGTCATACCCAAGTTTGACCGGTTGTTCCAGCACTCCATGCAACGTGCTGGGGAACGTTGTTGTCGATTTAGACCAGAACTTCAATCCGACCTGGGTCTGGAACGCCTTCGACCACCTCGACATCAATCGCCACCCTTATGCGTTCCCCGACTTTACGCATGCGAACGCGCTGCTGTACTCGCCGGAGGACCACAATCTGCTGCTTTCCATTCGCCAACAAAACTGGATCGTCAAGATCGACTATCAGGATGGAAAAGGCACGGGAAATATCATTTGGCATCTCGGTGAAGGTGGCGATTTTAAACTGCTTGGCGGCACCGATCCGACGGACTGGTTTTACGCGCAGCATGGTATGAACTTCTTCAGCACAAACACTTCTGGGGTCTTCAAGCTGGGGATCATGGACAACGGCAATGATCGACTGTTCCCTTCGGGACAGACCTGTGGCACCACAGGCGCGCCAGCTTGTTACTCAACCGCGCCGGTGCTGCAACTGGACGAAACGGCCAAGACTGCAACGTTGCTGTTTCACTACGTTCCGTCTCCAGCTATTTACAGTTATTTCGGCGGTCAGGCGGATCTGCTCCAGAACAACGATATAGAGACAGACTTCTGTGCTGCAAAGGGCGGGGCCGAGGTTTTCGAGTTGGATCCCACCCAGACGCCTGCACAGACCGTATGGCAGGCGCATACGCCGGGCTATAACCAATATCGCGTGATACGGATTCCCAGTCTCTATCCGGGCGTTCAGTGGTAAGGGCTGGCTGGGATGGACTCTGAATCCCCAGGATTACATTGCATTGCAGGAAAAAATTGCTGCTGCCCATTCACTGAAGCGCGGGTGTAAAGAATCACGCTTCATTGTCCTCGCTTCCACCTTTTGCTACGCAAAGGATGGGGCACACGGTGATCTTCAAGACGCGTTATTTCAGCTTGGCTTCCAGTTCCGTCCAGCGCAGATACAGCGCATCCACGCGACCCTCCGCTTCCGCCACTGCGGAGGCAGTGCGCTCCAGGGCAGCGGCATCGCTGGCTATACTGGGATTTTCGAGTGCCTCGCGACAGCGTTCGAGTTGCCGCTCCGCATCCGCAATGTCCTGCTCGATGGTGGCGTATTCGCGACTTTCCATGTAAGACAGTTTCTTCTTGATCTGGCCCGACGGAGTTGCCGCAGCACTTTTTTCTGCGCCAGTATTGTTTGCAGAGCGCGGTGTGAGTTCGCTGTTTTTCTTCTGCCCGCGTTCATTTTTCCACGCGTTCCATTGCGAATAGTCGGCAAAGCGTTCCGCGCCGCCACGTCCGTCGAGTCCTAATACCGTCGTCGAAACTCGATCCAGCATGAAGCGGTCATGCGTCACCAGCACCAGCGCGCCGCGAAATTCAAGCAGACTCTCTTCCAGAATTTCCAGCGTTGGAATGTCCAGGTCGTTCGTCGGCTCGTCGAGCAGCAGCAGGTCCGCCGGTTGCAGCATCAGCTTGGCAATCAGGACGCGCGCGCGTTCGCCGCCGGAGAGTCGCTCGACGGGTTGATTCAATTGCTCACTCGTAAACAGAAATCGCTCGGCCCAGGAAGCGACATGCTGCACGCGGTCCTGATAGATAACGGAATCGCTATCTGGCGCGAGCGCGCGGCGAAGAGTTAGATTGTTGTCGAGTTGACGATTCTGATCGAAGTAAACGATACGCAGAGTAGACGCGCTGCGGATCTCGCCAGTGCTGGGTAAATGTTCTCCACGCAACAGTCTTAAAAAAGTAGTTTTGCCACTGCCGTTCGGTCCGACCAGTCCCAGACGCATTCCCGCGGTCAGGATAAAGTCCAGCTTGTCGAACAGGACCTGATCACCCATTTTGCACGAGACACCTTCGAGTTCGACCAGCCGCTTCGTCTGCCGATCCGTGGCGGAAAAGTCGATGCCAGCGGTCCCTGTCCGGCTGCGCGACTTCATCTCCGCCAGGTCGCCAATCATGCTGTTGGCGCTGTCGATGCGCGCCTTGGACTTTGTCGTGCGCGCCTTCGGCCCACGGCGCAGCCAGTCGATCTCGGTGCGCACGCGATTGGCCAGTGCGTCCTGCCGCTTTATTTGCGCTTGCAGGTACTCATCTTTCTTTTCCAAAAATTCGCTGTAATTTCCTTGTACGCGCAGGATGCCTTCGGCATACATGCGGTTCAACTCGACCATGGTGTGCGCGACATTTTCCAGAAAATATCGGTCATGACTGACCACCACGTAGGCGAAGGGAGCGGCAAGCAGCAGTTTCTCCAGCCACTCGATGCCAGCCAGATCGAGATGGTTCGTCGGCTCGTCGAGCAGCAAAACATCGGGCTGCTGCACCAATGCTTCCGCGATGGCGAGCCGCTTGCGCCATCCTCCGGAGAGCGCAGCGGCAGGTACGTTGAAGTCTTCAAATCCGGCGCGTCCCAGTGTCTCGGCCAGTCGAGCTTCGCGCTCGCTCTCCGGCGCGCCGATGCGCACCAGCGCCCGATACAGGACCGAGCGGATCGTGTCGTCGGGGCCAAAATCTGAACTTTGCGCGATGTAGCCCACACGCGCCAGCTTGCGCCGCGAAACTTCACCGGCGTCGGTGTCGATGCGCCCCGCGAGGATCTCCAGCAGGGTGGACTTGCCGGAACCGTTCGGCCCGACGACGCCGATCTGGTCTCCTTCAGAAACCGTGAAAGCGATATTGTCGAACAACGGCGTGGCTCCGTAAGCCTTACGGAGAGATTGTCCATTCAGAATGGGAGGCAAGCGTGAAGTTCTTCCTTAATCTGCGAAATGCAATTTACGAAATTGAATCCGAGGAATGCATGCGGTCTAATGCTAAGGATATCAGCCAGCCAAGCGCATTTGTCAGCGCACCCAGATCAAATAAACCGCTAGACCAACACCGGCGGCAGCCAACAGCAGCGCGACGGCCACCGCGGTTTTCGAGGGGCGTCCCGCGATCCAGGTACCAGACGCCAGTTCCTTCACCTCGCGAAGATGGGTGAGGGCGGCGCTGACATTCACGATGACGCCGACGATCACCAGCGCAGTGCCCAGCCACAGCGAAGGGCCCGTCGTGTGGCTGGAGGCATGGCTGGCCATTTGCGACGGTTGCGATTGCCGCATGCTCAATTCGCGCAGGAACAATCCGAAGCGGGCCACCACGAAGCCGAAGCCCATCAGCGCCAGCCCAGTGCGAATCCAGGCGAGAAATGTCCGCTCCGCCGCGAAATAGACCCGTGGGTCTCGCTCCTTCGAAGCTTCCCCTGCAGCAGGTTTTTGATCGGTCATTTTCTTCAGCTAGGAATCGAGAAACGCGACGGACTTAATGCCCGCCAGCTCAAACCGCTTCCGGCAACGAATGTTCTGGCAAGCCACCTGGTCTTCCCGCAGCACCATGTAGGATTGTGCTTTAGAGAAGCGCGCGCGGTCGCGTTCATCGGCGCGCGGCGGCAGGCTGCTCTTCTTGCGGCGCACCAGCCAGTTCAACTGATATTCGCCAGCCTGACGACAGTGGGGGCATGTCAGCGTGTGCGGGCGCTGCTCCGGTTTCTCGCTGTAAAAATCTTTTTCTTCCATCGTGTGCCCTCCTGTTTCCTCTTCCAGTATGGCACTGGAGCCGCTTCGACCGCGAGTGGGCGCCAATTTACCTGGATGTTTTGCCAGCCCATTGCGGTACACTCGGCAGAAGATATTTTCTGGGAGGACTTTTATGTCTATCGATGCCAGTATGGTGACTACGGCGCTGGAACTCCCCGGCTACCGAATAACGCGCAATTGTGGAGTGGTGCGCGGGATCATTGTCCGTTCGCGTTCGATCTTCGGGACCATCGGCGCAGGGCTGCAAACATTGGCCGGTGGCAATATCACCCTGTATTCCAACCTTTGCGAGAAGACGCGCGACGACGCCTTTAATTTGATGATGGAGCACGCCGCGCAGCATGGCGCGAATGCCATCGTCTGCGCCCGCTACGACGCCAATGAGGTGCAGCAGGGCGTGACGGAAGTGCTGGCGTATGGCACGGCCGTAGTGGTCGAAAAGATTTAGCGAGACGCGCTCGCAGGGCTGTTAGAGCGGAAAAAGCATCAAACCCCGCGATTGATGCGACGGCTTCCTAAAAACGCATCCACCACGCCAAAAATCCAGAGCGCGCCAGCCACGATGGCAAAGGGGACCATCCCGAGTCCGAAGGTGAAGGCCCCGAAAAAGCCACCGATCCCACCCAGAATACACATCAGCGCGAAAAGAATGATTCCGCGCAACACGCGCCCGTTGTAAACCTGACCCAGCCCGCAAATGACTGCGGACAAAATCGCGGCAAGCAGCGGACTTTTCCGATTGGCAATCGACATTTGTTTTGCAACTCCTTTCGCATGACCCTACAGAAGGGTTGGATGTCGAAAGCCTATCCAGCGGCTTGCCGTTCTGCGTTGCCGCTAAGTTCGATCTATTTTGCTGCCGGTCCGGATTCCTTGGTCGAGAGATACCACGCTTCGACGTTCAAGCCTTTGTCGTCGCCATTGGCGCGCTTGCGCGCGGCTTCCAATGTTGTGGGGGCTGGCACGATGACAGGCTGGCCCGGTATCCAGTCGGCGGGTGTCGAGACGCTGTTGAGGTCGGCGATTTGCAGGCCGTCGAAGATGCGCAGCAGCTCATCGACACTGCGTCCAAGCTGCATCGGGTAATAAAGAATGGCGCGAATTTTGCGCTTGGGATCGATGGCGAACACGGCGCGTACCGTCGCTGTGTCGGAGACCGCCTCATGCACCATGCCGTAGAGCCGCGCCACTTTCTGGTCGAGGTCGGCAATCACTGGAAATGCGATTTCCACTCCGCTGCGTTGCTCGATGTCGCGCACCCATGCGATGTGTGAAAACAGGCTGTCGATCGACAGGCCCATCAACTGCACATTGCGTTTTTCAAACTCTGCATTGCGGCGTGCAAAGGCCAGAAATTCCGTACTGCAAACCGGCGTAAAGTCCGACGGATGGGAGAACAGCATCACCCATTTTCCCTTGCTGGTGTAGTCGCTCAGGCGCACTACCCCCAGGGTCGTTTTGGCTTCAAAATCGGGCGCATCTTCCAGAATGCGCGGCATACGGTTCTCTGTTTCTGCGGCTGTCATGGCTTTCTCCATTTTCATTTACTTCCCTAAACAAAGTTAAAACGCTCGGCGCGACTGCGGAATTAAGAAAAAATGATTTCTCATTCCATCGGATGTTTCGGACCGGCCAAAAGATGAAAATAATGTCTTAGCTCGCGTACAAGCGGTAGATAATTCCGTCCAGGAAAGTACTCTCAAAAACCTCTTGACATAGTTTCTTCTATTGCACGCGATTTGCGCCGCACAATTTCAAGTGCATCCGGACAGTTTTTCCTAGCGGGATGCACATGCTTTCAACAGGCGCAGATGACAGCAGACCATGCATTTGCAACAGAAAGGAATCGGCGGTGGAATCCTGCTCCAAAATGGTACAAATTTCACCGAATATTCGCTGTTTACAGATTCGATTTGGATTCGTACTCTGGGCGAGCGTTACTGGAAACAGTAGCGCACCTCTTTCGCCTATTGTGATTTAAAAAATTGAGTTTGGAACGGATGACCTATCGCAGACGCGACCGGTTCCCCGGAAATGCAGCCGCCTCGTCTTCTGTTTGAGGCAAGCGCGTTTTCCGTTGGAGGCCAGGCGCGGCAGGCAACCATGCGCTATGTCGCCGTTCCCCCGCAGCCCGGCTGCCTGGCAGCCGGAACGGCACTGTGTGAACAGAGGCCTGCGTAATCGCATTGTCTGCGAACGCAGCCCGGTCACGCATGGCACGTTCTGTTTTCATTTTGCAGCCGGACTGCGGCTGAACCATCCTGCCTTCTTGTGGGAATGTGGGATGCGCCATGTGTGTAGGGAGAAGTATGCGTCCAAAAAAAGTCATCCTGTGTGTGGATGACAACGATCAAGCGCTTTCGGTCCGTAAATTTGTTTTGGAGACCCGTGGCTACCGTGTTTTGACTGCCAACAATGCAGACCAGGCCATCGAGCTGTATGACAACGGTAAAGTCGATCTGGTGATTAGCGATCTGGTGATGCCGCACTGCAATGGCAACGATCTGATTGTGCGTCTGAAGGAAATCGCTCCGTGGGTGCCAGCCGTACTTGTCAGCGGCAGCATGAAGCAATTCGATCCAACCAGCCGCGCGGATGCATTCCTGCCCAAAGGCGCCTGTTCGCCACAGGAGCTGCTGGAACGGGTGCGCGTCCTGTTGGTGAGAAAACGCGGACCCAAAAAGAATGCACCTGCGCAGGGGGTGCTCAACACTGCCATCGCCGCCACGCAGGGAGCAGCGTAAGGCCGCCGCAGAAGTTTGTCCTTTATGGAGCGCTATCTCTGCAAAATTTCCTCACCCGGTACAATAGTGAGGAATGCAGCCCGTTATTGTCGCCGATCATCTCGGCAAGGTATATCGCGCAGGTAAAGTGGAAGTCGCAGCTCTTCGCGACGTTTCTTTCACTGTGGGGCCGGGAGAGTTTGTCAGCATCGTCGGCCCTTCCGGAAGTGGAAAATCTACCCTGTTCTACAACCTTGGCGGACTCACACGGCCATCCTCCGGGCGGCTGTGGATCGATGGCGTCGATTTCGCCACATTGAACGACTCCCAGCGCACGAAACTACGCAAGCAAAAGATCGGTTTCGTATTTCAGAAGTTCAATCTGCTCCCCACGTTGAGTGCGATGGACAACATCCTGCTGGCGCACGAAATCGCCTGCGGCACGGCCACACTCGACCAGTCCTACTTCGACCATCTCAGTAATTTGCTGGGGATTCGGGATCGGCTACACCACCGGCCTTCCGAACTGTCTGGTGGCGAGCAGCAACGCGTGGCCATCGCGCGCGCTCTCATCGCCCGCCCCGCCATCGTGCTGGCCGACGAGCCAACGGGAAATCTCGATTCCAAAAACTCCGACGCTGTGCTGGCAGTCCTGCGTCGCTCCAATCAGGAACTGAAGCAGACCGTCATGATGATTACCCATAATCCGGAGGCAGCGGCCATCGGCGATCGCATCCTGCACATGCGCGATGGGGAAATGCTCGATGCCGAACCGCTCGACCCCGAACCGCTTGGAGCCAGCAGGGTGCCCCATCCTGGCCGCGCTGTTCGCGGCTAAGGTAATCCGGTACAGTACCCTCCGGACGAACAGCAACACACCGTCACAGCTCCGTTGACCGTGTTGGCGACATGCCGATATACTCGATGGAAGTAAGGGCGGGAGTAGCTCAGTGGTAGAGCGCGACCTTGCCAAGGTCGAAGTCGCGGGTTCGACCCCCGTCTCCCGCTCCAGCGGCGTTTCGCTGCCAACCTTCCGATCTGTTTTGTCCCACTCTAACCGCGAACAGCGCGGCGAGGATGGGGCACCCGGATTTTCATTCGATGTTCCAGGCGCGGTACCCAAGTGGTAAGGGAGAGGTCTGCAAAACCTTTATGCGTCGGTTCGATCCCGACCCGCGCCTCCAGCCTTCAGATGACGGGCCGATTCTCCAACCAACGCCTTACTGCCCCGCGTCTTTTCCTTCGCAAACCGTGACCGGCTCTGTAAGATTGGGCGTAGCTTTCTATGGCCCGCGCATCCCTTTCACTGACAGAATTTATCGAATGTTGTCGATCAAGTCGGAGGCGCCTTCAGGTTTGTGAAGAGATTTCGCAGTTCCAATTCAAAACCAAGAGCGTGTAATTGAATAGTTAGGGACATATGCCGAAAAAGAATGATCTGCGGGAATCTGAAACGAAAGTCGCGCTTTCGCTTTTTTCCGGTGCAAGAGGGCTTGATGTAGGCGTTCTGCAAGCAGGCTTCGATGTTCTTGCTTGCATTGAAATTGATCCTCATTGTTGCGCCACACTAGGGGATGCAGTACAGCGTGAGCGCCGGAGCACGCGTATCCTTGAAACGGACATTCGGACGATCGACCCTAAAAGTCTGATGCTCGATCTTTCGCTCGAACCTGGCGAACTCGACCTTCTTTGTGGGGGCAGCCCGTGTCAATCCTTCTCGCAGATCGGGAAACGTGAATGTTTAGAAGACGAGCGAGGAATGCTCTTGTTCGAGTTCATATGCTTCGCCGAGGCTTTCAAGCCAAAAGCCATAATGCTTGAACAAGTGAAGGGACTACTCAATGCGCCTGATAACGCTGGAGTCATTGGTGGCGTTTACAGCTTGCTTATGGCCAAGCTTAAGGCGTTAGGGTATGAGCCAAAAATGAGAGTCATTAAGGCGGCCCAATACGGCGTTGCACAAATGCGTGAAAGGGTTTTTATCGTTTCCACGATGGGCGGAGCGTGCTTTGAATTTCCTGAGCCTACGCGCGGCGACCCTAAGAAACAGATGCACACGTTATTCCCTCTCCTACCTTACGCGACTGTAAAAGAGGCCCTAGGAGGAGTAGGCAAGCCGATACCTAATAACTGTCATCTGCCCGACGACAGCCACGTAGACATAACTCCCGCTGGCGACCGCAGGCGTATTCATGGAGTGCCGGAGGGCTCGCATCTGGCGAAGGAATTGCATCTCCCACCAGAGCAGCGGTGCAACCTATCGAAAAAAGATACCACGAAATTTCGTCGCCTATCTTGGAACGAGCCATCGAATACACTTCGCTGTGGCGAGATTTTCTTCCACCCTACCGAGGATCGCTATCTTACTCCTCGCGAGTATATGAGACTTCACGGCTACCCTGATACCTATCTTCTCAAGGGGCCGATTCGAGGACGATCCGGGCGAGTACGCCATTTAGACCAGCATAGGCAAATAGCAAACTCCGTACCGCCGCCAGTAGCGCGCGCCATCGCGGAAGCCATCAAAGAAGCGCTGGACGCATGCAATAGAGAGCCTGCACTGGACGGGAAAAACTACCCACGCCCTCCAAAGGCTTACAGCGGGAATGATTTAGCATCGATGACCGTATAGGAAATGGACAAGGTTGATAAAGCGACTCGCAGCGCGACTATGCGAGCGGTGAAGTCCAAGAACACTAGTCCGGAAATGCGCATTCGCCATCTTTTGCACCGCGCCGGATATCGCTATCGTCTGCATCGCGTCGATCTACCTGGAAAGCCAGATCTCGTTTTTCCTGGAAGGCATAAAATCATTTTTCTACACGGCTGTTTCTGGCACGGGCACGACTGCCGTCCGAAGATACGCCCAGCCTCAAATATCGATTACTGGATGCCTAAGATCGAGGGCAACAAAGTCCGCGACGCTCGCAACATTGCTGCCTTGCGTGAAGCAGGCTGGCAAGTTCTCGTATTGTGGGAGTGTCAGTTAAATAATGAGGCCGCCGTTATGCGGGCCATAAAAACTTTATTGTCCGAAGAAACTCAAGACAAAATCCATTGTGAAGGATAACGGCTAGTGCCGACAATTTTTGACCTAGTTGGGTTCGCGCGCGCCATGCTCGCACGAAACTCCTTCTACTCCTTGGGCCGGATCGTGTATCTTTCAGTCCCACTATATTCGGGGCAACCCTTGAAAGTTTGGATGGCCCTGCGGCCCTTGTAGGTATGGCGCAGAAACTATTGGCGCCCGATGAGACCGCTTCCAGCCGGTCCTTTGCCCGCTGATCGCAACCGTCCGGAGCCATCTGAAGATATCCGCAATACAGCGTCATGCAAGCTGAAGTAGTGCCGCGCGCGTCGAACATCGCGCGCAATCTGTTCTTTCAGGGCCTGAGGGGATGGCCACTCGATCTCATCGCGGATACGGTCCAGAAAGCGCAGGCGAAGATTTGTTTGCTCGTCCAGCGCAATGGGATGAAAATTCAGCAGATGACTTTCCACGGCGAAAGAATCGTTGCCGAATGTAGGTCTGTTCCCAATGTTGGTGACGGCCTGAAACATTTCTCCGTTCACTTCCACACAAGTGATGTAGACGCCGTAAGCAGGAAGCAGTTCGTCGTATGGCGCCAGGTTGATGGTCGGAACGGTATAGCGGGAGCCATAGCCGCGACCGGCGACTGGTGTGGACTGGACCTGAAATGGCCGACCGAGCAGTTGTCTGGCCGCGCGCATATTGCCTTCTGCAATGGCCGAGCGCACGACACTGCTGGAAACCACGGTCCCTCGCCATAACGTCGGCTGGTGGACGCAGGCGCGAAAGCCCAACTCGACGCCGAGCGTTGCCAACTCGTTGACATCGGCGCGGGCATCGACGCCGAAGCGGAAATTTTCGCCTTCCTGGACTTCCCTCGCGCCCAACGCGTCCCGCAGAATGCTGCTGGCAAACTCCCGCGCGGTCATCCGCGAAAGCTCCTGCGTAAAGGGAAGCAGCAATACCGCATCGAGGCCAGTGGTCGCGAGCAGGGCAAGTTTTTCCTCGCGTGGCGTGATTAAACGAAGTGGCGCTAGCGGTCGTAAAACGCGCACCGGATGCGGATCGAACGTGACAGCCACGGAGCGCGCATGGAGCGCGCGGGCGCGTTCGATCACATCCGCCAGAACAGCCTGATGGCCGCGATGTACACCATCAAAATTGCCGATGGTGACGACCGTCGGTCCGTAGTGCGCGGGAATTTCCTGAATGGATCGAAATACCTGCATCGCTATAACTCGATCGGAATGCGCAGCCCGTCGTAGGCCAGGCGGACGTGAGAAGGCAATTCGTCTTCTGTCTCAACGTGTCCCAGGTCGTGAGACATATGCGTGAACCAGGCACGCCGTGGACGGACCTTCTCGACAAACTTCAAGGAAGTTTCCAGGTTTGAATGGCTGGGATGAGGAGTGCGGCGCAGCGCGTCGAGTATCAGCACATCCAAGTTTTCAAGCAGCGTAAAGCTCGATGCTGGGATATCACTCATGTCCGTCAGGTAGGCCGCGTTGCCAAAACGAAATCCAACGGTCTGGAGCGTCCCATGCATTAACGGCACCGTGATGAAGTCTGCGCCAAACAACTGCGTGTGGGATTCCAGTGGATGAAGGGCCACGCGTGCCTTGTGCGGGTAATCGTTGCTTTCAGAGAACGTGTATTCAAAAATATGCCGCAGCACTGCCGCTGTCGTCTCATCCGCATAGAGCGGAATCTTGCCAGAACGCTGAAAGCTAAGGGGGCGCAGATCGTCCAGGCCAAGGATATGGTCGGCATGGGAATGGGTGTAAAGCACTGCATCGATATGGCGAAGGTTCTCTCGCAAGGCCTGCTGGCGAAAGTCCGGTCCAGAATCGATTAGGATGCAGCGGTCATGCATTTCCGGCCCGCGAAACACGATGGCAATCGAAGGCCGCGTGCGGTAATCGCGCGGATCGCTGGAGGCGCAGACGTGGCACTCGCATCCCAGGGTAGGGACGCCCATCGAAGTGCCACTGCCTAAAAGTATGATTTCTGCCTGCATCGCTTGTTTACAAAAGCTTAACGTTTAATCGGTTGCTGTGCTTGTTGCCCAGGATTGGCCGCATTGCGCGCGATGGCATTGGTGATCTCCAGAAACATCATGCGCAGTTCAAACAGCGCGCTTTCCAGCAATCGCTGCTCGTCGGCGGTCAGGTTGCCTTTGGTCTTTTCGCCCAGCACGCCAAGCAGGTCGATCGTCTGGCGCGCGCCCATCAGGTCGATGCGCGGTTTTTCTCCGGGTTGCGTGCCCGCTCCGAGCGCCATCATGGCCGTCATGTACATGGACTGCACCAGATTTTCAAAAGCGACCGGTCCGAGACGGGTGGAGTCCGGCGCTTTGGCGCGGAGCAATTCATCAAGCTGCTGCGTGGTCTTGCGGTAGGCCGCATGGGACTCTGCCGTTTCTTCCGCCGTCGGTCCCTGCGGCATCTCCTTGTCCGAGGGCACAGAAGGTTCTGCGGGTTTCTCGTTGGAAGGTGTCGGCGGTGCGGCGGTGTGCGCTGCCGCTGCTTGCTGCGCAGAGGACTTTTCCGCTTCGAGGCGGTCGGCTGCACTCTGGGCCGCGGCTTCCGGGCGAATTTCTCCATCCGAGGAGATTTTGCGACGGTCGGTAAAGGTCACCTGAGGTTCTTTTTCTGGCATAAAGCACTCATTTCTTTCTGATGTTGGCCGGCTAGCTACGCGATTCCTTAAGGCTGGACTGCTAAACGATAGAAGTCAAACCATCTAAGTCAAAAGGGAGAGATGCAGATATTACAGGGTGGCCCTCCATGGTCAGCGTTGCTTTGCGTTCTAAAGCCTCGCGGCGGATGCTGCCTAGCGCGATACATTGAGCAGCATCGCTTGCCATCCCTGGAATTGAGATGGAGGCTACGCTGGTCAACTCTCCAACAGGCTGGCCGTCGGCGAGGATGGGTGTCTTCGCGGCAGGTTCTTCCCCTTTGAGAACGAAGCCGCTCAGGGTGCGATGCACATTGCCGCGGGAATGAATGCGTTCCACAATCTCCTGGCCGAGATAGCAGCCTTTAGAGAAGTGCAGGGCGCGCATCTGATTGGTCTCCTGCGGCAGGTCGCGGTTGGTGATATCGATGGAATAGGCGGGCGTTCCTTCCAGAATGCGAAGCTGCTCCACGGCGTCCACGCCACACGGAACTGCTCCAGCGTCCAGCAGGGCCTTCCATACATTGACCGCATTCTCTGAGGACACCCAGACTTCGTAACGGGGAACCACCGGGCTGTAGGCAGCGACCACGAATGTAGATAATCCGCGCCAGGAGATTTCCGCGAGATGCATGGATCGGCCCGAAACTGAAAATCCCGCGACCGCAAGCTTCTCCGCCGCATGTGGGCCGCCGACACCAATCGCTGTCCAGCTATCCTGCTGCTCCAGCGTCACGTCATCCATGATGATGTAATGGTCGAGGAATGCCGTAAGCGTTTCGAGTTGTCCGCAGTCGGTTTGCAGCCATAATGCATCTGCGCGGTGGTAGATATTGAGATCGCCCTGAATGCGGCCCTGCGCATTCAACACGAAGGCATAGCAGCCTGCGTTGTTTTCCAGTCCTGTGACGGAGTTCGTGACCATGCCGTTGAGCCAGCGCACGCGGTCGTCGCCGACACAACGCAGGAAACTACGCCAGCCCAGGTCATAGACGCCTGCTGTCGTCAGCAAGGAAGCAAGCTCTTCGGGTACGCTGGAAAACACCTTCGCAGTATGTTTGCCGCGATACGGGGTGAGCGGAATCGAGGCGGATTCTGCGAACTCTTTCGCCAAAGGAGTGGAGGCAAAAATTGCGTCAGCGGCTTCCACTATAGAGGACACGGCAGGCTCGGTGGCGCTGCTGTCCGACGAATTGGGAATCAAATTGCTCATGCTGGGCTGTGTGTCTCTTCCGCGCAACGGTACACTCAAAATTATAGCGGTCAAGCCTGATGAAGCTGTCCGTTCGAAGAGGTTGCATGCATAATGACAATTCCCGTGTTGCGCGCATCGTGGCCATTTGCCGAGTGACGATGCATGTTGGCACGCTGCTGTTTTTTCTCTGCGCAGTTCTGTCTCCTCTGGCTGCCCAGCCGACGCAAACTTCCGCACCAGCTCCAGTTCCTGCTTTCTCGGCAGAAAACGGCCCTGACGCAACGCGGCCAACCCACATCACGCCGGAGCAGGCGCAACAGCTCTTTAGCTCAGTCGATTCGATTCTCAAGTTCGACAGCGAAAATACCGGTCTTCCCATTCTGCATACAGTCAAGCGTCGGCTGGTCACACGCGATGAGGTGGAACATTACCTGATGCAGCAATTGCATGATGACCGAGACGCCAAGCGACTTGAGCGCAGTGAACTGGTGCTGAAGAAGTTTGGCCTCCTGGATCGAGACTTTCAGCTCCAGCCGTTTTTGATTCAGTTACTGCGGGAGCAAATCGCGGGTTATTACAATGACAAAACAAAGACGGTCAATCTGCTGGACTGGATTCCTCCAGCAGACCAGAAGCCTGTGCTGGCGCATGAGTTGACGCACGCGTTACAGGACCAGCATATCGATCTGGAGAAGTGGGACCAGCAAAGCGACCAGACCATCGCAAAGAATGTGCAGCAGGACAATCGGCACATTGCGAAAGACGAAGACGATACCGTCCGGGATGCAATTGTGGAAGGGCAGGCGATGGCGGTCTTTATCGATTACGCACTGGCGCCGAGCGGGAAAACTCTGCTGACTGCGCCCGATGTCGTGAACAAAATGACGCAGGCGATGGGCGACGATACGGATTCACCGACCCTGGCGAACGCGCCATTGCTGCTCCAGCGGTCGCTTATCTTTCCTTACACGTACGGCCTGAATTTTGTCCGGGATATATTGTTCGCGCAAGGCAAACACGCCGCGTTTGCCGGTCTGCTCGACCATCCTCCTTCTTCGACGTACGAAATCATGACGCCGAAGGTCTATCTGAAACACGAGACTGTGCCAGTCTTGCGAATGCCGGACATTCATCCGTTGATCGACGCGCAATATCGCCCGTACGACATTGGAGTGATGGGCGAATTTGATGTGCGGATGGTGGCGGAACTCTTCGGCGGCCCGGATGCAGCGAAAGCCATTACCCCTGCTTGGCGAGGAGGTATCTATTACACCGCGCAGCGCAAAAAAGCGACGACGAGCGACGAGCGGGATTCTACCGCTTCGCTTGCGCTGCTGTATCTGTCTCGCTGGGCGACGCCAAAGGCAGCGCAGGCATTTGCCGCGATGTATGCGCGAGAAGTTCCACGCAAATACGATCATGCAATCGCGGAACCGAGGGAAACCCTCAGCAGCGGGGATGCAGGAGAGGTGACCCGCATTTGGAACACGCCGGAGGGGCCGGTGCTCATTGTGGTATCGGGTCGAACGGTCTACATCAGCGAAAGCTTTCCCATGGAGCTGGCGCGCAAGCTGCAACTGGTGATGATGGGCAGTATTGCGAACAGTTCTGGCAGCGAAATTGTTGAGTCGTCCTCGCAGCAAAAGGAACTGACGGCTGGCCTGCGCGATTGGCTATTTAAGCTTGGAATTCCACAAATCGCGTTGCGCGAGCATGAGAAGGATCATTCCGGCGGATGTTACGGAAGCAGAGAGGGAACCGTGGCAAGCGCTGCCACGGTATACTAACCACTTTGCTGGCAGATACTCAGTCGCGCCATCGACAAATTTGGCGAGCCAACGTCTAACAACCATTCCAGGAGGACACTTCAAAGATGTTTCGCGCAGAAATTGGCATCATTGGCGGCAGCGGTCTCTATCACATGGTGGGACTCACAAATGTGCGTGAAGAACAGGTCAGCACGCCCTTCGGAGATCCTTCAGACTGGCTGACGTTTGGAGATCTCCACGGGCGCAAGGTGGCGTTTCTCGCTCGCCATGGCAAGGGGCATTGTCTTTTGCCAACCGACATCAACTACCGCGCGAATATTTATGCCATGAAGCAAGTGGGCGTGAGCGCGATTCTTTCAATTTCCGCTGTGGGGTCGCTGAAGGAACAGCACAAGCCAGGGACCTTCGTCATACCAGACCAGTTTATCGACCGCACGTATGCGCGTCGCAGCACGTTCTTCGGGCCAGACATTGCCGCGCATGTGTCCATGGCGGAGCCAGTCTGCTGTGAGATTGGCGCTACATTGTTGGCGGCCTGCCAGAGTAATGATGTGACGGTAAGCAAAGGCGGAACCTATGTCTGTATGGAAGGACCGCAGTTTTCAACGCGGGCGGAATCGAACCTGTATCGTTCCTGGGGCGCCGACATTGTCGGCATGACGAACCTTCAGGAAGCCAAACTGGCGCGGGAAGCGGAAATTTGCTATGGCACGCTTGCCATGGTGACGGACTACGATTGCTGGCATCCGGGCCACGATTCAGTGACGACCGAGCAGATCGTCGATGTGCTCAGTCAGAACAACGCGACAGCTTTGAAAGTGATGGATGCAGCCGTTGCCGCGCTTCCGGCCAAGCGAAATTGCCATTGCCAGTCCGCGTTGAAAGACGCCATCATCACCAAGCATTCCGTGATTTCGTTTACGACACGACAGAAGTTACGCTTGCTGCTCGATAAATATCTTCAGTAGTCGCGCGGAAAATTATGAATAAG
>JAJYGR010000228.1 GCA_021790655.1 Acidobacteriota bacterium
CAGCCCTGGACCATCACGGTCAACGGCAAATGATCCACAAATTTTCAGAAGCAGTTGGAGGCTTCTACTCCTATGAATCATGGAAATATCCCGACTAATTCGACCAATCCGAAATCCGAGCCGCCAAAGCGCCGTGCGCTGGGTAAAGGGCTGGAGTCGCTGCTCTCTGGGCGCAATTCGGCGATGGCTTCCGGCGCAGCTTCCGATGCAACGCCAGTTTCCGCGCCACATCCTTCCATGGCCCCAGCTTTCGTGGATCCAGGCGGCAAGCCTCGCGACATAGAAATCAGCCAGATCGACCCCAATCCCTATCAGACGCGCAGTCGTGTGGATGAGCAGAAACTGGGCGAACTCGCGCAGTCCATTGTGGCCAATGGCGTCGTGCAGCCTATCATCGTGCGTCCGCTGCCCAATGGCCGTTTCCAGCTCATCGCCGGTGAACGGCGTTGGCGCGCTTCGGAAAAGGCGGGAAAGACCACGGTGCCAGCGATCCTGCGCCAGGTATCGGATGAACAGGCGATGGAGATGACCATCGTCGAAAACCTTCAGCGCGCCGATCTGAACCCCATCGAACAGGCGCATGCCTATGAGAGGCTGAGTCGCGACTTTAAGATGACGCAGGAGCAGATAGCGCAGCGCACCGGCAAAGATCGCGCGACGGTAACGAATTTTTTGCGTCTGCTGCGTCTGCCAGCGGAGGTCCAGAGCAATGTCGAAGTAGGCGAACTGAGCTTTGGACACGCCCGCGCCTTGCTGTCGCTAGGGTCGCCGGAAGAGATCCGGAAGATCGCGGCGCGGGTGATGGCTACGGCCCTCTCTGTACGCCAGACGGAGATTTATGTGCAGCACTTGCTCAATCCGGAGAAAAAAGAGAATAAAAACGAAGCTAAGGCGAAACAAAAGCCAGTCGATCCAAATGTGCGGGAGGCGCAGGAAAAATTGCAGCGTCAACTGGGACTGAAAGTGCGGATTGAAGACAAAAGCGGTCGCGGCCGCGTGGTGATCGAATATGCAGGTCTGGAAGACTTCGACGCTCTGATGTCCGCGCTCGGCGCCTCTTCGTAGGGTAATTTCTTGTACCTTCTCTCATTGAGAGTTTGAAACCCAGCGCAAGTAAGGACCGCGCACATCGCATGAAATTTGCCGACATAATCTTTCGCTTCCGCCGCTGGGTGTTGGTGAGCATCTATTTCCTCGGCTTCTGGGCACCGTTGGACCGCATGGGCGGCGCACATCCAGAAAGCACATGGCTTTTTCTGGCAGGGGTGCTGGCGCGGGCGCGCGTTTTGCCGATTGCCTATTCCAGCATCGCCGTGATGGGAGTGGCAATTCTGCTTGCAATTTTGGCTGCCATATTGCGGACGTGGGGAACAGCGTATCTTGGGCGGGAGGTAGTGCTGGATCGCGAACTGCATGGGGAACGAGTCGTGGCCGATGGTCCGTTTCGTTACGTCCGCAATCCGCTGTACGTCGGCTTGTGGGTTCACACGCTTGCTCTGTCGATTCTGATGCCGCCTGGAGGCGCGCTTTTTTCCGTGGTTGCCATTGCTCTTGTGATCGTCGTGTTCGTTCGTGTGGAGGAAAATCGGCTCACAGCACAAAGCGGAGAAGCCTACCTGGCCTATCGTCGGAAAGTGCCGAGATTTTTCTGCTCTCTGTTGCCCCGCATACCTGCGGGTGGGCAGCGCGCCCGTTGGGGCAACGGCTTTCTGGGGGAAATTTACCCGTGGGGAGTTTGCATCACTTATATCGCATTTGCCAGCCGCTATAACGTGACGCTGCTGGAGCAAGGCGTGCTAATCTCGCTCGGCATTTCCATCATG
This sequence comes from Acidobacteriota bacterium, assembly GCA_021790655.1. Lineage (GTDB taxonomy): Bacteria > Acidobacteriota > Terriglobia > Terriglobales > Acidobacteriaceae > JAKAAZ01. The sequence continues at coordinate 1,824 of JAJYGR010000228.1, forward strand.
GTGCGGGGAATGCTGCGACCGGTGGAACTCGCGCCGCAATAATGTTCCAAGCGCAGCAATGCATGGGGGCGTATGTGGATTGACGAAAGCGCCGCACGTCGCTGGCGCAGGGAGTAAGGGGTACCGAATCCCTGCGCCAGCACAGCATAGACCCAATCGACGCGATGGGCCTATGCGGTGGCTTGTGCGGACTTACGTAGTTACTTTTTTGCCGGCGCGATGGAATCCTTGGCGGCTTTGGCCACACGGAACTTGACCACTGTTTTGGCCTTGATCTTGATGGCTTCGCCGGTCTGCGGGTTGCGGCCCATGCGCGCTTTGCGCTCAGCCTTTACCAGACGACCCAGACCTGGAATTACGAAGAGGCCGGTTTTCTTGGTTTCCTTGACTGCGGTTTCCGCAAGTAGGTCCAGGAAAGCTGCCGATTGTTTGTTGGTGAGTTCGAGTTTCTCGGCCATGTGCCGAACGAGTTGAGTTTTGGTCATACCTGCTGCCATTGTGTCTATTCCTCCGGTTCCTGTTTGCAGTGGCGGAATGCCCCTGCGTGTTTTGGCCCCTGTGGACCCGCGCCGCTCTCCTGCTCGCCGCCCGAGGAAATACGGGCATCTTCAGGATTGATGCGGGTTTCAGAAACCCTTACGCCGTTAACCTTGCGGCTTTCTACGCTATTTGTCAACGGGAAAGCGCGTATTTCCACAGGTTTTCTCAATATTTTTCTGTTTTTCTTAGGGTTTTAGCCGAATTTACAGGGTTTTATTGGTTTTTAGGGCCATTTGAGGCAGCTAAAAAAGCCTTGTTCCCAGCGCATCCGTGGACGGGAAAGCGCGGTGGCTCCCATTTCGCGGAAAGCGGCTCTCGCTATACTAATTTTAGAACCAGCCTCTTGACATCTCAATTTTAGGCCCTACGCGCCAAGGCCATCAGTGGGTAAAGAAGAAAGCAAAAGACACGAGGAAGCAATTTTATGGATTCCGCTCATCATGCATCGCAGCAGAAAGTTTCGTTGGAACACGTGCTTCGCGTCGCCGAGCTGGCCCAGCTCGAATTGACGTTGGATGAGCAGATAGAAATGCTGCGCGATCTCAACTCCATCCTGGGTCATGTCGCGCAGTTGAATGAACTCGACACAACGGACATTCCGGCGATGGCGCAGGTGAAGGAAGTTCTCGATCAGGTTGCGGAAGATTTTGTAAAGGGTCCTGGCAACACGCTTCGCAGCGACCAGCCCCGTCCTTCGCTGGACCGCAAGACGGTGATGGAGCAAGCGCCGGAAACAGATGGAATTTATTTCAAAGTACCCAAGGTGATTGAACGCTGAGGCAACAACGGATCATGCATCCTGATCGCTGCCTGGCGTATGATGAAGCGATTGATAATTCTAGCGGAAGCTAGATCAACCCCCGCCAAGCCTGCCAAGGCAGCTTGTTACGAAAGATCTTTTAAGGCAATCGCCGTATGAGTGTAGCAGTCCTAATCAGTGTTCACGATGGTTTAGTTCTGGCGGCTGATAGCGCATCGACTTTGTCTATAACTGCTCCTCCAGGCACTACCGTCCCCGATAGGAACTTGGTTGCCAATGTCTATGACAATGCAAACAAGATTTTCAACTTGGTGAAGGGAGAACCCATCGGATGCATTACCTTTGGAAGTGGTAATATCGGCAATGCTTCCATCGGCACCCTGATTAAGGACCTCAGGAGGAAACTGTCCGATTCACCTAAAGAGTTGGACTTCAATGTCAAGGAATACACCATGGAGGGTGTAGCGAACATATTGGCGAAGTTTCTGAAAGATGAATGCGAAAAGGTCGAGCAACCCGTGAGGCTGAACACAAACATGGGATTTCTCCTGGGGGGCTATTCGAAGCCGGGTGACCTTGGCGAGTCGTGGTCAGTGGAAATACAGAAGGGAGTTCCTCAATCACCCAAAAAACTGAGGCAAAATCACGAAGTAGGCTTGAGTTGGGGGGGGGCAACCGAAGTATTGCAGCGCATAGTTATGGGATTCAGTCCGCAGCTATTTCAGGTTTTGGCGGAAGTCACCCAACCACCACAAAACCCAGATGCTCTCGCTAGTCAGCTCGGACCGCTAATTTCCGCGCGCCTACAAGCGCCTATAGTTTTTGCTCCCATGCCAGTTCAAGATGTCATCGATCTTGCCCGGTTTTTGGTCCATTCAGCTATCATGTTTCAGCGCTTCACGCCGGGACCGAATATCGTCGGTGGTCCAATTGAGATCGCGGCCATTACGAAGCACGAAAGTTTTAAGTGGATTAGCCGAAAACATTATTACGATCAATCTTTGAACCTGGAGCCAAGCCATGTGGTTATCGATAAATGAAACTAAAGTTACAGAATTGCTGAAATCCAGCAACAAGGGGTACATCGTTTCCACCTCGGGCGTGCCGTGGGCAATTGAAAACAGCATGTCGGCATATCCCAAAACCTTAGGGATTTCTGGAATTGTCTACCCTGCTCCCCCGCTCGTCACTGCGGAGACCAGGAACCGCTTGATGTCTGCACGTCGTCGAATAGAAGAGTCCGGCGTTCCACTGAAAAGCCCCGAAGATTTAGAGAGGGAAATTGGAGAGACAAGGGGTAGATACTAGTTTTGCCCACGACGCTTACTTACATTGATTCCGGCGTCCTTATCTTTGCGGCACAAGGAAGTGCCGATGCAGCCGCGCTCGCTCTCCCATTTCTAGCCGATCCAAACCGCGAGTATGTCACCAGCGATTATGTGCGCCTCGAAGTGTTGCCCAAGGCGGTTTTTCATAAGCGAACGGCGGAAGTTGAGTTTTACGACGTATTTTTCAAAATGAATGCCCGCTCGATACCGACAAGCAAAGCGCTTTTGGACTACGCGTTGGAAGAAGCCTGCAAGGTTGGCATCCAAGGTCTCGATGCAATTCATATCGCATGCGCTGTCTTTGCTGGCGCCGAGGAGTTCGTAACCTCGGAAAAGACCGGTAAACCAATCCACCGCACTACCTTGGTCAAAGTAGTGTCTATATTTCCATAAGAACCAGCCAGATAGTCAAATGACAGAGTCGAACTTCAAGCACCCCGCTCCACGCACCATACGTACAGCTCGCCAGGCAGTTGCGAGTGGCGAGACGAAGGCGGTCGCGATTGCGGAGCGATGCTACGCAGCGATTGCCACCGAGGACGCAAACATCAACGCCTGGCTTGCGTTGAGTAAAGAGCGCGCGTTGGAGCAGGCGGCGCGCATCGACAAGATGGCCGAGCACGGCGAAGTACTGCCGTCGTTGGCGGGGGTGCCGATCGGCATCAAAGATGTGCTGACCATGCTGGGTGCGCCAGCCACGGCAGGCTCAAAAATATTGGAAGGATATCGCCCGCCTTATGATGCGACGGTAGTTGCGCGTCTCGACGCTGCGGGAGCTGTTCTGTTGGGCAAACTGAATTGCGACGAGTTCGCCATGGGATCGTCGAATGAAAATTCCGCGTATGGGCCGGTCCATAATCCGCGAGCGCTGGATCGCGTTCCGGGTGGTTCGAGCGGTGGCTCGGCGGCGGCGGTGGCGGCCAACATGGCGGTGGCGACGCTCGGTACCGACACGGGCGGCTCGATCCGCCAGCCCGCTTCGTTCTGCGGCGTGGTTGGCCTGTTGCCCACCTATGGCCGCGTTTCGCGCTACGGCCTGATTGCGTTCGCTTCCTCGCTCGATCGCGTTGGTCCGTTCACGCACACGGTCGAAGACGCAGCCACGCTGCTTGGAGTGCTGGCGGGACACG
>JAJYGR010000281.1:0-769 GCA_021790655.1 Acidobacteriota bacterium
TGGGTGTCCGGCTGCTGTTCCTTCTGCTGCTGGTCGGCATTGCCGTCGAGGGCGTCCGTCAGCAGGGGTGGGAGGGTTGGCTGGCGCTGCCCGCCGTGCTGCTGGTGGGCATCGCGCAGTTTCAATTCGAACTGGCGGTCCTGCACATCCGCCTCACATGGTTTCCCTTCGGCGCGCAGGTCTCGCTCGCCACGATCGCGAGCTTGCTCCTGGCGGCGGCCATCGCTGTCCTGCTGCTGCGCCGGTTGCTCCTCTCTGTGCGCCAGCAGCGGGAGATGGCGCTGGACGTGAAGCAGGCCCAGGAGGTGCAGCAGGTGCTCATCCCGATGGCGTTGCCGCAGATTCCCGGTCTCACCATCGAAAGCGAATACCGCCCGGCCCGCGAGGTCGGCGGCGACTTCTTCCAGATCATCCCCCACGCCACCGACGGCAGCGTGCTGATTGTGGTCGGCGACGTGACCGGCAAGGGTCTGCAGGCCGGCATGCTGGTCGCGCTGATCGTCGGCGCAATTCGCATGGCCGCCGAGGTAAACCCAGACCCGCTCTTCGTGCTCGAAGCATTAAACCGTCGGCTGCTGGGTCGCGGTCACGCTCACGCCACTTGCCTTGCCCTGCGCATCGCCGCCGATGGAGAAGTGACGCTCGCCAATGCTGGACATCTGCCGCCCTATCTCAACGGAAAAGAGTTGCCGATGGAAGGCGCAATGCCACTCGGCATCATCGAGAGCGCGGAGTTTTCGCTGTTGCAATTCCGGCTGAATGAAGGGGA
>JAJYGR010000281.1:779-5579 GCA_021790655.1 Acidobacteriota bacterium
CATACTCATGTCCGACGGTGTCGCCGAAGCGCAGGATGAGGACGGCCATCTTTTCGGCTTCGAGCGTATTCACGAATTGCTTCGCCAACCAATCACCGCCGCGGAAGTGGCCACCGCCGCGCAAACCTTCGGCCAGCAGGACGACATCAGCGTGCTGCGCATTGTGCGCGAGGCGAGTGTGGTACTCCAAAACAATGCCGCACCCTCACCGGCGATTATCAACTCCTACCGCGCATTCGAAAGCGGAACAGGATAGCGTTTGTAAGGAGCATATTTTGGGACCTACGTTTTGACGGCATTCCCAATATGCGAAATACCGGTAATCGCAGGACGCACTGGAACTTTTTGCGCGGAGAGGACAGCGGAAAACTGAAAGATTAGGAAGAAATAAAAGATATTTTTCATGCGTATAAAGGAGGCTATCCAGATCACAGGAAACACTGTACACCACCCTGAATGAGGAGACGTATTTTTCAACGCAATCGCCGCGACGATATACACTAAAGACTGCCACTAACGGTAGGAGGAATAAACAGATGTATCCAGAAATCATGGTAATTCCGATGCGCGAGGAATTGGTCCGCGCTGGTATTCAAGAAGCGCGTACCGCTGCCGATGTCGAGCAGGCGCTGTCCAAGCCCGGAACTACGATGGTGGTGGTCAACTCCATCTGCGGATGCGCGGCAGGCAAGATGCGCCCCGCTGTGCGGATGGCCCTGCAACACACCACGCTGCCAGACCGGAAGATCACCGTCTTCGCCGGACAGGACCGTGAAGCCACCGATAAAGTCCGCAGCCACCTGGAGGGCAATCCGCCCAGCTCGCCCGCCATTGCAATTTTTCGCGACGGCAAGCTGGCGTTTTTGATGCAGCGCTCTGTAATTGAAAGCTCCGCCGCTCCGCAGATCGCGCAATATCTTACGCAGGCCTTTGATGAAATCTGCACCAAGGCCAGCGCGTAGTCCCTAATTATGCTGTGAATGAAACGGCCTTGCTGCGGCAGGGCCGTTTTTGTTTGTGTATCTCCACATTTACACTCAACCCATGGCTGCTCTACGTTTTTTGTCTGCCCACGCTTGCCTGCTGCTTGCGGCGGGAACCTTCCCGAGTTTTTCCGCTGGTCTTTCTGCGCAGTCGTTCAAACCGCAGGACCTTGCTCCGCCGCCATCGCATTCGGTGGAACAACAAGCCCAGAAACCGCAGTCTCTGGAAGAACGCGCCGATGCGTTGAATCAAATTTTTCGCGACTACTGGCAGGACACGCTGAAACACTCGCCGGAGATGGCTTCGACCATCGGCGACAAGCGTTATGACGATCGACTTTCGGACTATTCACCGCAAGCCTACAACGATGCGCTGGCGCGCGGTCAGGCATTCATTGAGAGGCTGGGCGCAATCGACACCGCGGGAATGACCGATCAGGAACAGTTGAGCAAGCAGTTGCTGGTGCATGACCTCGTCGATCAACAGGAGTCTTCCATCTGCAAGCCCTGGCAGACGCCGGTGACGCAGTTCTCCGGCATCCAAGTAGAGCTGCCCGCCTTGGTCGAGATGCTCAGCTTTACGTCCGCGGATGATTACGACCACTACATTTCACGCCTGAACAAAGTGCCCGCGGCGATGATGCAGATCAGCACCGACATGATGCTGGGAGAGCAGGACGGTCGTAGCGAGCCGGCCTACATTATGCAAAAGGTGCTGGCGCAGGTGAACGAAATGGTCGCCGCCAAGCCGGAGAACACACCATTTGCGCGTCCTCTGCAACACTTCCCTGCCAGCATTTCGCCGCAGCACCGCGCGGAGATTCGCACCGCAGTATTGACGGCGATTCGCACGAAGATACAGCCGGCCTACAAGCAGTTCGCCCGCTATCTTGTCTCCGATTACATCCCCAAAGCACGCAAAGATCCGGGCATTTGGGCAAATAAAGATGGCGACGCGTGCTATGCGTATCTGGTGCAGAGTTTTACAACTACAGACTTGACGCCAGATCAGGTGTACAAAATCGGCGAAGAAGACGTTGCGCGCATCGGGCCGCAGTTGATGGCCGTTGTGCATCAGCTTGGATATCAAGACTTGCGCAGCTTTCACGCAGCTCTGGTCAGCAATCCCAGGGAGCACGCGCAGTCTGGCGCGCAGTTGATCGGACTCTATCGTCACTACGCCGAGCAAATGGAAGGCAAACTGCCGGAGTTGGTGACAAAGATTCCAAAGACACCGCTGAAGGTGGTGCCAATGACGACCTTCGGTTCAGCCGATCAGGTGCCAGCGGACTATCAGCCGGGAACTCCCGATGGTTCACGTCCGGGATGGATTCGCGTGAACACCGTCGATGCAACCAAGCGCCTGCTGACGCAGGTCGAGCCGATTGCGTACCACGAAGGCGTGCCAGGCCATCATCTGCAAATTTCGTTGGCGCAGGAGTTGACCGGACTGCCTGATTTTCGCCGCTTTGAAGGCTACACCGCGTTCGTCGAAGGCTGGGCATTTTACAGCGAGCAACTCGGCAAGGAAGTCGGCTTCTATCGGGACCCCTACAGCGAATATGGACTGCTGGAAAACCAGATGTGGCGCGCCGCGCGGCTGGTCGTCGATACCGGCGTGCATTCCAAACACTGGACACGCGCGCAGATGGTGCAATACTTCCACGACCACACAGCCATGGATGACATCACGATTCAGGAAGAGGTGGATCGCTACATCGCATGGCCTGGCCAGTCGCTGGCCTACGACATGGGCCGGTTGAAGATTTTAGAGTTGCGTAAAGAGGCGCAACAAAAGCTGGGTAAGAATTTTGACATTCGCGCATTTCATGATGAGGTACTGGACTCCGGCGCATTGCCGCTCGATATTTTGCAACAGCGCGTCGAACAGTGGATCGCACAGCAACAAAAGCTCGCGGTAAAGTAGAGCGCCTTTAAACCAATGTTGCCCAATGTTCCAATGGAGTCATTCTGAGTGCTTCGCTCAAGGATAAACTCCGCGAAGAACCTCTGTTTTGGCATTCCTCAGCAATACGGAGATCCTTCGCTGCGCTCAGGATGACGAACGTTTTCAATCTGCACTTGGCGCCAGCAGTAGAGATCTCTCCGCAAAAACATAAGGCGGGCATCCTTTCGGGATGCCCGCCTTATTTGCATTCAAGCCAAAACTACTGAGGCGTGGTGTGATGCCGCGTGGTGGTGCGGTGTACGGCATGTGGCTTGGTGGATGGAGGCGCTTCCCCGTCCTTCATGATGATCATGGGAGGGGTCTGCGTATAGGAGTCAAAGGTGGCGATATAGGTCACTGTGGATCCGATCGCCGGCGGCGTTTTCAATGGCTTCTTCATATTGATCGTGAAGTCGGCCTTGTTCGACTGCTGGGCATCGTCGGAAACAGCAAGCTGTACAGAGTCCGCCGTAGCGGAGATCACTTTGCCCGGGACCTTCGTGGTCAACTCCTTCATGGTGTCCCAAACCTTGCTCGCATCGTCGGGTGTACCGTTGGCGAGGACGAATTCCTTGTCTGTAAGCGCCATGGTCTTCAGGTCGGGGGTGGAAGTGACAGCGGTGTGCGCCAATTCCTGCGGCGACGGCGGTGGCGGGGCAGGTTTAATGGTAAAGCCCGACGGTGGCATCAGAGAAGCTTTGGCCTGCGTTTGCACATCATCGAATCCATCCGTTCCACCGTGATACTTCTTGTACCAATACTGCGCGGCCTTTTGGATTTCATCTTTGAATGGCTCTGGAGCATACGCCGCTGCGCGTGCAAGATACCAGACCCCGTTGACAATGTCCTGCGGCTGCTCCTGGATATAGGCCTGGCCAAGGAGGTATGTGTCCTGGATGCCAGATCCGGCAGTCTGCTGCGCGGGAGGCATGGCTTTCAGCTCGTCCAGGAAATATTTGATCGCGTTCGGATAATCTTTCTTCTCCAGATCGTCGGCTGCAATCGCACCGTCGAACAGCGGCGTGACCGCAGCCTTCATTTTTTCAAAGTTGACAGCGTCCGCGCCTGTAGGAGGGGGTGCGGTCAGGCCTGCTTGGGCGTCCTTAGCGGCTTCGTCGAGCAGTGGCTGAGCGTCCGCTGGATTGGTCTTCTGGCCAGCTTGACTGCGCAGAACATAAGCACTCAACGCAAGAGCGCGCATGTCGGTGGGATCGATCTGGAGGACCTTACGCGCTGTGGCGAGCGCTTTGTCCGTGTTGCCGGTCTGCGTGTAAGCGTCCATCAGGACTTCCAGCATCTGCTGCTTTACGATGCTGTTTGGATACTGCTGTAGAAACGCCTCGGCGGAAGCTGCTTTTGCTTGAGGCGTCGGTTGGCTGATCGCAGAGTTATAGGCGTTCGCTTCCGCAGCGTCTTTAATAGTTATTGTGCCTTGATTGGAACTTTGCGCCAGCATCATGGGAGCGGCACTAATTACGGAACTAGCCAACGCCAGAACCGAGATGTACAGAACCTTCTTCATCAGTCACTCCTCGCGAACGAGTGTTTATGGGAAATTTAATTGTCCAACGTGTCGGCCAAGCCTTTACGCCAGTTCCGACAACATGATCGGTAACGTTTTGCTGCTGGTATTGATTGAGATGCACAAGACATGCCACATTCGAGTGGTTGAAAGGATTATAAAACCTATCCTTCGAATTACAAATCAGTATTCCACTGTGGATTGAGAAGACGCAATAGTAGCAGGCGATGTACGATTCGACAGGGGACCTATCTCGCATATGACAAAGTGGCCGGAAAAGCTCGGAAAAACACGTTATCTGATCTTCGGGCTAATTTTCATCGCGCTCGTCGCCCTATGGCTGATTC
>JAJYGR010000222.1 GCA_021790655.1 Acidobacteriota bacterium
TTCCACCTGGCGTCGACGCCTGCTGCAATGGCGGTGGATGGTGGCATTGAGCGGAGTGGCCTTTATTGCAGGGCTGTTCGTGAATCCTCCATACCGCTTTGCTCCGGAAGACAACCTGACCTACCGTAGCATGATTGTGATGCAACAGCAGGCCATTGCACAAATATTGCATCGCGCGCCTGGCGGGACCGTACTGACTGCGTGGCCTGCCACGGATGAGCTGACCAGGCCTGAGCTTGGCTATGTTCGTCAGCCTGTCAAGGTTGTAGCGATCGACAATTTCTCGCTTCCGCAGATTCAGGCCGCGACACAATTGCCGAGCTACGATGCGGCGCTGGTGTTTTCGACAAAATATGAGTCGGGAAATACTCCAAGTTGGCTGCGCTTCGGCGACGGAGATTGGAACCGAAGGTATTTTGGCTATCATAACGACTTGCCACCTGCGCTGATTGCACAATTGCTGCATGGCGAGTTGGTGTGGCGCATACGTAGCCGAGGTTTGTGGACGGCCGTGATTCTATTCAACAGACCGCAAATGGCCGACCTGTTTTAGAACGGTCCGGCACTCTCCTCAGAGGGAGATTCTGTACTCCCTCTCCAAGAAGCACGCTAAAAACTAATTGAAGTTGGTATATCTTTGAGAAATATGGCAGGCCGAGGGCGCTCGACCCTGCCTCTACCGTGTCAAATCCTGACTCAGTCGAAGTGGAACGTATTCCGCTCACATCCGGCCACCCGGAAACCATGTGGGGTTGGCCTATGTCGATCAGGGATACACGGGAGCAGCCGCGCGTTTCCGACGGCTCGCCAGAGACTACGAACGGCCCTCCCAAACCCTGGCGGTCATTCATTACTTCGCCTTCACCTGGATCATGCTCGCTCAACTCTTCAAGCTTCTCAACTCAAGTTCATAACAGGCTCTAAGTTCTGCCGCTCTCTTGAAAAATCCGGGAATATCGTGAGGATTCACGTAGCGGAAATGGAAATCGCCGGAACCAGCTACCCCATCTGGATGTTCCACGTACCTGGTTTCAGCGACCGGCACATATTTGTCCAGCATACGATTCACTCCCGTATTTCTGGTCCTGGTTTGGTGAATCAGCCGTTTCAAAGGAGCCGCATCGAAGTACATCTTGATTCGTAGCGGATAGAGCGCGGTCGAGAGTCCGCACGCCCGTAATCCTGGCTCCGTTATATGCCAGTGGGAATAGTTGACCTCCGGCGCGTACCGGTTCAGCAATGTGTACCCGACGAATTCCCCGTCAACTTTGATCGAAAAAGCCATATTCGCCTGGCCAGGATCGCCGCTGCGTATCGCGCGAACAAAGCGTTGCCGTGTGTCCTCTGCGGTTCCAAGAAGCTGCGGGTCGATCCCGAGAAATTGGAGGTCAGCGCCCCCCCGTGCCAGAAATGCACAACACCTTCAATATCTTCGACGAGGAGATCGTTCAGCGACCCGGTCCCTACAGGGATCCTCTCTATTGCGTGTACGATCGGATCGACCCTAGTCATCGGCATTCCCTGTGAACATGGTCTATGACATTGTAGCGATAGTGCGAATGGGCGGCCTTTCCGGTTCCCGCGTGCTGGTTGCAATAACCAAGTTGAATTTGAACCGATCCGCTGCCCATTATTTCCCGATTAGTGTTTCTTTTACAAAATCCGCATATACTGCACTCAGCCGGTTGCATTCCCGCATTTACAGAATGCGCCGGGCACGCGAACGTTACTCACTCGAACCCAGCTTTGAATTCATAATGGATCGGGAGGTGCGTCTTCAGTAAGAAGCTTCGCAAGCAGCCAGCAGTTCGGACCAGTAGTCTTCCTCCATCGGAGATGGAGGCGTGGCGCGCTGTCGCGCGTGTTTTGCGAAGTCCGCTGGACACTGTAAGCTGTGCCGTTTTTCCCTCCCATTGCAGGCTTTGCAACGAACCGCTTCTGCACTTTTCCCGGACGCCTGTCTGCGCCGCATGTTGGCGCAATCTACACGAACAACCGAATTCCAACCTCTGTACCGTTTGCGGGGAGCAACTGGGCTGGGGCGATCTGCGCTTTTCAACAAACTCGACGCCGGAAAACCAAGCGATGCTCTCTCTGTGCCACTTGTGCGAGCGAGCGCGTCCGACCTTCGAACAGGCCGTCGCATACGGCGTGTACGAAAGTACGCTGCGAGCGTTGATTCATCTATTGAAGTATGAGCATGTCCCGACCGTTGCTGCCCCGCTCGGCGCGCTTCTGGCGGAATCCATTGCCAATTTCACGCATTTGCCCGACAACCTGACCGTTATTGCCGTGCCGCTCCACGCAGCGAAGGAGCGTGAGCGGGGCTTCAATCAGACGAACCTGCTGGCGGAACATACCGCGCGTGCTTTGCGCAAAAAACGTCCGCAGTTGGATTTGCGCCTGGCGTTGAGGGCGTTGGGACGGCAGCGCGGAACCGAGAGCCAATCCGGACTCACGCCACACCAGCGGCGGCGAAATCTTCGCGGAGCTTTTTTTGTTGCCAAGCCGGAGCTGGTCCGGGGGCACTCCATTTTGCTGCTCGACGACATTTATACCACCGGGGCCACCGCCCGCGAATGCACGCAGACTCTGCTCCGCGGCGGTGCAGCGACCGTCCATGTGGCGACACTTGCACGGTCACAACGCGAGGGCGTGGCGTTTTGGAACCCGGCGGCAGTTGGAACTATTGCGACTGGCCGCACAGTGGGGATGAATTAGCGATCGGCGATTTAATACTTCTGAGGAGGAACCAATGTCCCTGGGAAGAACGATGATTCACTCGCGGAAACAAAAGTCCGCCATCAAGCATCACCCAGTGCATTCCGAAAGCACGGTGCAAGAGCAGCGGCCCGCGTCGTTGCCGCCGGCAATGCAGACCCCGGTGCTGGTGCTGAATGCGTCCTATGAGCCAATCAACATCTGCGGCGCTCGCCGTGCTCTTGTGCTGGTACTGAAGGGCGTTGCGCGAACGGAGGAGGAACACGCCACTCTGCTGCACGCTGCCCGCGTGCGCATGCCGATGCCTTCCGTCATACGGCTGCTGGAATACCGGCGCATTCCGCACCAGACGCGGGCGCTTTCCCGCAAGAACATTCTGCTGCGCGACCGCAACACCTGCCAGTACTGCGCTACCATCCTTCCCGCCGCGGAATTGACACTGGACCACGTCCTTCCCCGTTCTCGCGGCGGCCTGTCCACGTGGGAAAACCTGGTGGCCTGCTGCCACTCCTGCAATCGTCGCAAAGGCAATCTGATGATTCATGAACTGGAAGACATGCAACTGCTGCGCGAACCTCGTCCGTTTTCCCTGCACACCAGCCGCCACATCATGCGCATGATCGGCAGTTCCGATCTGCGCTGGCGCAAATACCTCTACTACTAAATTTTAAATTTAAGCGGATGCGGTATCCAGTCTCATCCATTGCGTGACCGTGCCCACAGAGTTCCCGCATAGCACTCTATACTGGCATTTTGCACTCTGTTCAAGGTCATGCTGGCCGCCTCTCCAAGCATCTCAGCCAGCATCGGGAAATCTTTTCATGCAAGAAACGCATTCGCGTGAAACTCGTATCGCCCAGCCCACAGGAAACCCGCTGTGGTTACGCATTTTTTTTGCGATTTTGACTACGGCTTATGCCTTTCTATTTGTCCGGCAGCCTAGTCCATTTTTTGCCGATGACAGTTTTTTCTATCTCCAGGTCGGTCGCAACTTTGCTCTGGGATATGGCAGTACATTTAACCGACTGATGCCGACCAACGGCTATCACCCGCTGTGGATGCTCCTTTGCGCTGCGGTCTATCGCGTGGTCCCATCACGCATCGCGGGTCTGCATGTTGTGGCCGCGCTCATCGCGCTGCTGAATATCGTCGTGCTGCTGGTCGTAACAAAATTGTTGCGCAAGTTGCAGTCCCCGGCGTGGGTGGCTTGGACCATCCTGATTCCCTTTCTTTTCGGGCTACAGCTTGGCACAGAGTCTTCTCTCAGCGCGGCAGTCCTGGCTGCGACTTTGCTGGCGCTTTACAGCTTTATGGAGCATCCGGACTGGCCGACAGGACTTGTCTTCAACGTCCTGGCAGTCCTCGCCGTGCTCACTCGCCTGGATTCCATTTTTGTCATTGCATGTCTTTGGATTGCACTTTTGCTATGGTGCATGCAACAAAAAAATCAGCGCATCAATAATCTGGCGCTACGCGTGCATCTGACATTTATCCCGTTGTATGCCCTGCTATGGGGTACCTATCTGGCCAGCAATCTGGTATGGTTTCACATCCTGATGCCAATCAGTGGACTGCTCAAATCTCAAAACTCTCACGACCATCTGCTGGGCCGCAATCTGCCGCACACTGCTTTGCTTTCACTTGCCATCAGTGCAATTTCGATTGCGATTTTGTGGCTCAAACAGAGAGACCGCTGGCTGCTCTACGCGGAGATACCTTTCTTCGTTGGCGTGCTGATGCACGCCGGGTACATCACGTTGCGGATGACGAGCGAAACACGCTGGACATGGTATTACGTCAGTTGGGCCCTGCTGGCAGCTTTGACTGCATCCCGTGCCGCAGCCTGTCTGCTTCACGCTCCGATGTGTGCCCCTGCGTTCAGTCAAAACAAATCCTCGATCGGATTGAAGCTACGCAATGCAGGAATGGTGCTAGCTGTTTTGCTCTCCACTTTGCTCTGGTACAAAATGGGCCTGCAACACAGCCGTGAAACGGCAGCAGAAGATACAGAAGTCCCAATCATGAATCGTGTCCTCGAAGCCGACCACGTACATCGTTTGCTCGCTTACGATCAACCCGGCGGGATGGCCTATTTCACCCGGATTTCAGTCGTTCCACTCGACGGCTTGATGGCGGACCGTGAATTTCAGACAAACCTTGCCCAATATGGAATTGGAGAATTTATCCAGCGAGACCAGATCGATGGCTTCGCCGGACCGACGGTCCCGTTGGATGCCTGGGGCAAGAATACTTATTGCGGCCACTTGTTCTTGGAAAGCACCAAATATACCTGCGAGCCATGGGTCCCTAGATCGGATGGAGGACCCCAATGGATGATTACAGGCGTAGTGGTCTACTCGCGATTGCCGCTGGCGCCTGCGGGCTATATTCCACTTCCTCCGAGCAACATTCTGTGGACGGGGAAGAATTATCTGACTGTCTGGAGAATTTCCGATGGCGGTAAAGCTCCTTCTCCATAATTTGGTTGTGCGATTCCTACTAAAATTGATGCATAAGAACAGATTTTTTGTACTCAGGAACTCTTCACCGGGTGTTCGACAAGAGATTTGGCATCCGTTATGCTTTTGCGCAATCTAAATAGTTGGTCACGATGAAACATCGCCCTACACATTTCATGCTTGGAGCTTTGCTGACTGTCCTGATTCTTCCGACGGCAGTTGCGCAGATGCAAAACAACCCGAGTTCAGCAAGCGATCCGATTTACGGCAGCGTTACGACGTCGCAGCCTGTCGCTGGCGCGCTGCCGCTCTCGTTGGACGATGCGATCCGGCGCGGCCTGGCGCATAACCTGCAAATGGCAATTGCGACGCAGGACCAGCGCACCGCCGCTG
>JAJYGR010000246.1 GCA_021790655.1 Acidobacteriota bacterium
GGAGATTCGGAATTTCCAGATCCTTTTCTGCCCTTCCCGGGGATTCCGTGGTTTGACTATGGCTGGTACTCGTTGCGTCAACCCCGCATCTCACAGAATTCGGCTACTTCTTTCTCACAGACGTGTCTATCCCAGCAACGGAGTGCCGCCTAAAACCTTCCTTGTGCCCAAATTGGGAACATGGCATACTAGCTTGTGTGCGCATCCTTGCCCGCAGCACGTTGACGCGGTTCGTGGAGTCCCTGACTGGCAAGAAAGACCAGGGGGCCGTCCAGTCCGCCCTCGATGCCTGGTTCCATGAAGTCGCCAAAGCGCAGTGGACGAACGCCGCCGATGTGAAGGAGAGTTACGCCAGTGCTAGCATTCTCGATGCCGAGCGCGTGGTCTTCAACATCAAGGGAAACGACTACCGCTTGATTGTGGCTGTCGATTACCAGCGGAAGATTGTATTTATCAAGTGGCTGGGCACGCACGCTGTATACGACAAGATCGATGCCAGGAAGGTGCAATATGGAAATTAAGCCAATCAAGAACGACAAGGACCATGCTGCTGCATTGCGCGAGATCGAGCGGCTCTGGGGCGCTACCATGGGCAGCCCTGAAAGTGACCGCCTGGACGTGATGGTCACACTGGCCGAAGCCTATGAGCGCACCCGTTTTCCCATCGACGTGCCGGACCCAATCGAGGCCATCAAGTTTCGACTGGAGCAGCAAGGGGCCGACACCAAGGCCCTGGTTGGCGTCATTGGCAATCGAACGCGCGTCTATGAAGTGCTGCGCCGCGACCGGCCTCTGTCTCTACAGATGATCCGCAGATTGCATGAACAACTGCATATCCCCGCAGAGGTGCTGATTCGTCCCAGCCGCAAGCGGAAACGGAAAATCGCAGCGTAGCAGCAGAAAGCGTATTGCTTCATTCTTAAGGTGCTGCAAAATGTGCCCGCATACTTGACTATTCGGATATTTGTGTCCCACAGTTCATCCCTTAATTTAGGAGACAATCCATCTGATAGAATGAGATTGCAAGCGAAATAGAGGATTTCCATCCATGAAGACCCGCCTGAAAATATCGCGGACGAAACTCTCGACCACCGTCGCCCAGGAGAATTTCCAATATCTTCAGACATTGGTGCGCGCCGGTCGTGCAAGCTCCATGGCCGAGGCGGTGGATCTGGCGATTGTGCGGATGCGCCGCACCGAGAACCGCCAGCGCCTGGAGCAAGCCACGGCAGCATACTTCGAGGAGCTTTCCGCCCCAGCGCGGGCCGAGGAGCAGGCGCTTGCCAACACACTGCACACCCAGGCCCGGAGCATCGATTTCGACCGTGAACCCTGACCTGAAGGCAAAGCGCGGCGAGGTTTGGTGTGCCGATCTGGGTGACGGCAAGAAACACGCCGTCGTCATCGTTTCCCTCGATGCCCGGAACCTCAGTGAACGCGCGTCCTCGATCCTCGTCGTGCCCTTCGGCAGCTATGGCGCGGAAGGGCCGACGACGCTCCGCATGGGGCCGGGTGAAACTGGCTTGCCGGAACCCTCTTTTCTGAAAGCGCACTTCATCCAAATCCTTCCGAAAGACAGGCTGATCGACCGCCTGCCGCGTGTACTCTCCAACACGCAAATGCGTGAGCTGGTGGCGATGGTCAATCGGGCCATCGACCCCGACGCTCCGTACAACCCCAAGCGCAAGTAACACCCCGCAGCAGACCAAATAGAAAGCTCGGTGCGCTCTCGCGCGCCTTTTCCCCACTTCGTGCCGCTTTGGTGGCGGCCCAGCGCATAAAGCTGCGCTGAACGGGCCTTCCTGTGATTTTGGCATTCTGTTCGGGCCAGCGCCGTCTGCGCGCCAAACGATGGGGCGTGTTTGGCACTGGCCGCGCCCACCCTCCAGCCTTCCGCCTCCGCTGCCCTCGTTCCGTCCTGCGCGCCGTCTGGTCTGTTTTTGTCCCCAGCCCAAGTGAGGAACAAAAAACAGCCCAGCCGGGCACACAGGAGAACAAAAAATGTTATCTACCAACAACAACCGCAACAGCAGCAGCACAGGCACGCCGCGCAATGAAAACGCGACGCAGAAACTCATCCGCGAAAACGTGGACTTCCTCATCGAGCAGCTTGAGGCGGGACGCAGTGACGCACTCACGGCTTATCTCACCGCCATGAGCCACTTTCACAATTACAGTTTTGGAAACATCTTGCAGATTGCACGTCAGAGGCCCGATGCAACCCACGTTGCCGGACTGTATGCGTGGAACCAGCTTGGCCGTCGCGTGAAGAAAGGCGAGAAAGGCATCCAGATTCTCGCGCCCATGATCGGCGTCAAGCGCAAGAAGGATGCCGAGGCCGAGCAGGACATCACAAAACAAAATGTCCCGGTATTGGTAGGCTTTCGTGCCGTGTACGTCTTCGATGTATCGCAGACCGAAGGCAAGGAGCTTCCCGGCATGGACGGCGTAAAAGGCGAAGTTGGCGAACACCGCGACCGCTTGATTGACTTCATCACCGCTCAGGGCATCGAGCTTGAGTTCAACGAGCGCATCGCGCCAGCAATGGGCATGAGCTACGGCGGCAAGATCGTTCTGCTGCCGGGCCAGTCGAAGGCCGAAGAGTTCGCAACCCTTGTGCATGAACTGGCGCACGAGATGTTGCACAAAGCCGAACGCCGCACCCAGACCACCAAAACCGTGCGCGAGACCGAAGCCGAGGCTATCGCGTTCGTGGTGAGCAAGGCCGTAGGGCTACAGACGGGAACCGCATCCGCCGATTACATCCAGCTTTACCACGGCAACGCATCGCTGCTGGCGGAAAGCCTCGAAGTCATCCAGAAAGCCTCCGCCGTCATTCTGGCAGCACTCGAAACGAAGCCGGAGAAGGAAGCAGAGCAACCGCAAGATGCAATGGCAGCCGCCAGCTAGTCCACCGCAACCAATGGGCGGACGGCATCGGCTGTCCGCTCTCCCACTCCACGCACGTCCACCCATAGGAGAAACGCATCATGTCTACCTCAATCGCAAACACCGAATACCGCAACCTTCCACTCGCCGTATTGACCGAATCGAAAACCAACCCGCGTCGCATCTTTGACGATGCGGCCTTGAAGGAACTCGCTGCCAGCATCCGCAGTCAGGGCGTTCTCTCGCCCTTACTCGTGCGGCCTTTGAACGAACGCAGCTTCGAGATCGTCGCCGGAGCGCGTCGTTACCGCGCCGCGCAAATGGCCGAGTCTGAAACCATACCCGTCCGCATCGTCAACCTTACCGATGCGGAAGCACTGGAGGCGCAGTTGATTGAAAATCTCCAGCGCCGGGACGTTCACCCACTGGAGGAAGCGCAGGGCTTCCGTGCTTTGCTGAATCTTGACGAGCCGAAATACTCCATCGAACAGATCGCCGCCAAGACGGGAAAATCACCCGCCTACGTCGCGCAACGCCTCAAGCTGACGGAACTTGCCCCGGCAGTGGTCGAGGCATTCTACAAGGATGAGATCGGCGTCGGCCATGCGCTGCTGCTGGCAAAGTTACAGCCAGCCGAGCAGGAACAGGCGCTCGCAGCTTGCTTCCGTGAAGACTGGGGCGGCGGCAACAAGAACAAACGTATCCTGCTGCCCGTCCGCAATCTCCAGCAATGGATCGAGCACAATATCCTGCTTATCCTGAAGGACGCGCCATTTTCAAAGAGTGACGCGACCCTCAACCCGCAAGCTGGCACCTGTCTCGACTGCCCCAAACGGACGGGACACAACAAACTGCTATTTGCGGACGTTCAACAGGACGCTTGTACCGACCCCGCCTGCTATCAGGCGAAGGTGGACGCGCATGTTGCAAAGACCCTCGCAGCCAAACCGAAGCTGGTACAAATCTCCGCCGCTTACGGCCAACCAGCCGAAGGCAGCGCAGTCCTGCCGCGCAACAAGTACATCGAGATCAAGCAGGAGAAGCCGCAGAACAACAAGCAACGCGATTGGCCGGAGTACATGACCTGCAAATCGACGACCGAGGCCATCGTCACCGAAGGCACGGAGAAAGGCGAACTCCGTAAAATCTGTGCCGACCCCAACTGTCCGGTTCATCGTCCGAAAAAGCAGAAGCCAACTGCCAATGCCAATGCGAAGGCCGAGCAGGAGAAGCAGCGCCGCGAGGAAGCGCTGGCCCAGGCAACGGGCTTGCGTGTCCTGAATGCCATCGTCGCCGCCGTTCCGGTGCGGCTGATGAAAAGCGACCTGCTTTTCATTGTGGAGCGAGTAACAACCATGCTGGACGAACGGCGGCTGGAGGTTGTCGCCCGGAATCGTGGCATCAAGAAAGCAAAGGACAGCGACTCGATTCCCAAGTTGCTGCCTGCCTACATCCGCAAAGCCGACGAAGGCGAACTCGGACGGATGCTGGTAGAGATGGTCATTCTCCACACAGCACGGACACAACCCGATGCTGGCAACGCACTCAAGCAAGCTGCCGAGCATTACAAGGTGGACACAGACGCCATCGCCTTAAAGGTAAAGCAAGAGTTCACTGCGAAAGAAAAGGCGCACGCGGCAAAGAAGATGAGTCCCAAAGCGCAACCGAAGCCGGCGAAGAAGCCAACTGCCGCATAATTCCAACAACCAACCTTGACGGAGCCTGCAACACAGGCTCCGTTTTCTTATGCCAGCCCGTCGATTCCCGCCCTTTTGCGTGCTGCCGCTCCGCGCCAGACCCGACTTTGCCCACCCGACGTGCTGAGAAGCAACCAATCTTAGATATTGCATCCGAGCTGCCATGCTTGACACGGCAGGAGTGATCGGGTAGCGCGTCACCAATAGTAACTATTATGCATGGTGTGCGCCCATACGATGGAAGGGCTACACAATACGCGTTGCACGACCGGTCAAACTGATTCTGACCAACGCTCATGCAGATGCTTAGAAATATGGTGGACGAGGACGTTTTGGCCCCGTCCGTTTTCGAGAACCGCTTTCAGGTAGCATTCGCGTGTGGGGCGATCCTTGATCCAATCCAAGACCCGAAGGCTGTGGCCCCACGGCAATTTTGCAAGAAGCTGTTGCAAAATCTCTGGCTCAGGCCAGGCCTCTGCGAAAGACCTCCTATAACGCAGATTCCAGACACTGAAACCCTCCACTCCCGGAAATTCGGCTCCAATACCTTTGGCGAGAGGGCCGATGACCTTTGTACCCCACCCTTCAGTATCAAACCGTGACGAGATATCTCGGTCAATCTGCCAGTAGAGCAGGATGAGTTCTCCATTGACAGCAAAAGCAGCGCACACTTGAGCGGAACGAACACGCTCCTTGATCTCTTTGAGAAGGGTCCACATAGCTGGCCGATGGCTGTAGCTGCTTCGTCATCATCGTCTAGGCTACGACATTTGTGAGGTTCGACAGATGTACCGAGATCGCGCTCATTGAGACATTCTCTTCCGACTGCCCATATGGTTTGGGAACACTTTGCTGTTCACAGGGCGGCCTCCGGTTGTGGGTTGCGGTTGAACAGCACATCGACCGCCTTGCGTTGGGCGATGCGTTTGTTTTCCATACGG